>JAAZBY010000618.1 GCA_012513595.1 Chloroflexota bacterium | reverse complement strand
AGGTGTTCTGGTGCAGCACCTCGCTGAGGCGCTCGGGGCTGAAGGGGTCCGCCCCGAGGTAGAGCGGGGCCATCTCCTGCAGGGCGGCGCGGACGAGCGCTTCCCCGGCGAACACCGAGCCGACGCCGGTGGCCCCCTCATCGGTGAGGACGGCGACCAGCGTATGCACGCAATCCTCCGGGCGGAGCTCGTGGCTCCAGCCTCCCTCGGGGGTGCTGCCGCGCAGGCCGGCGGCGCGAATCTCACGGATCTTCACGACGCATCCTCCCCGTTACCAGCGAATGTCGGGTTGCACGGGTGACTCGTGGGCGTCCTGCCGGTCGGCCAGGGGCCAGGCGCGCCACTCGTCCACCACGCCGAGGAGGCCGGTCACGGCCGCCTCATAGATGACCGCCCCCTTGGCGGCGGTGGCCACGGTCGGGTCGCCGTGGACGCCGTCGCGCGTCCAGCGGCCCCAGTAGTCGCTAAAGCGCACCGGATAGTTCGAGGTACTGTCCGAACTCAGGTACTGGCCGGCCACATCGTCCCCCGGGACGGCCCGCTCCAGGCGCACCCGCTCGGGGGCCAGGTGCAGGTAGAGGGAGGTCTCCAGCTCGTCCGAGTGGGCGATGGTGGCGCTTTCCTGCACGGCGCCAAAGGCGTCCATCACCAGGGACATGTATCCGACGGCGGCACAGAGCGAGTGGGTGGCCAGAGTCGTCTTGCGCGCCACCAGGTCGGCCAGGGGCATGTTGGAGCCGTGCCCGTTCACCAGCAGGATCTTCTGAAAGCCGTGGTAGGCGACGCTCTTGGTGATGTTCAGGCAGAAGGCGATAAAGGTCTCCGGCTCGATGTGGATGGTGCCGGGAAAGTCGATGTGGTGCAGGTTGAGGCCGTAAGAGATCGTGGGGAGGATCAGCGCGCGCCCCTCGGCGCGCCGGCCGACCTCGTTGCAGATCGACTCGGTGAGGAAGGCGTCGGTGTCGAGGGGCAGGTGCCGGCCGTGCTGCTCGGTAGAGCCGGTGGGCAGGATGACCACCGGCTGCCGGGCAATGGCCGCGTTCATCTCGGGCCAGGTGAGGCGGTGGTAACGGTACTCGATCCCGGCGGCCATGGGGCCCCCTTTTCCGCCCTGGTTCAGGCGGTGCTGAGGAGGAATCGTACCCAGGGGAGGCCGGCCGCCCCGGCCAGGTTGGCCAGGCGGCGGTCGGCGGTATAGAACTCGGCCCCCAGCCTTTCGGCGAGGGCCAGGTACTGGGCGTCGTAGGCGGCCCTCTGGCCCAGCCTGGCCGCCCAGCGAAGCGCCGCCAGAAGGCTGTCTGCATCCGGGGAGACGCGCACGATGCTCAACTCCGACAGGGCCGCCAACGCGGCCTCAGCGCGTGCAGCGGGCAGCACTCCGCCGGCCACCGACTTGCGCAGCACGCTGGTCACCTCGTATTCCAGAAGGACGGGGGCGTAGAGAGTGACCCCGGCCTCCTGCCAGCCTGGCACGAGCGCTCTCGCTGCGCGGGAGTAGGGGGTCTCGATCACCAGGCTGGCGACGAGGCTGGCATCCACAACAACAGCTACTGGCCCCGCCATATCCGCTCCATGTCCTCTTCGCGTTCGGCGCGGACCTCGGCTACCAGGTCACCCATGTACACGCCGTATCGTGCGCGCACCTCCGCGCGAATCGCGTCGAGGCGGGCAAGGACTGCCAGCTGCTGCCGCAGGGCCTCGTCGCTGCGGCCCTCCAGCGTATCCAGCCCGGCGTCGAGCGCCCGGCGGGCCACGTCCGACAGGGTGCGCCCCTCGGACGCCGCCAGGCGCTCCAGCCGCT
>JAAZBY010000617.1 GCA_012513595.1 Chloroflexota bacterium | reverse complement strand
GCCCGGATGCGGGGTGATGACCGTTTCCGCGGGTAACCGCTCCCACCAGCCCTCCTGCTGGGCCAGGAGGTTCAGCGCATCGGCGTCGAGCACCAGCGGGGGCAGCGGCAGCGGGCCGGCCGGCGCCAGCGGTTCGCTCCGGGCGGCGAACCCCACCGCGCGGCGCGAGGCCGCCCCCCCAGCGCCCACCAGGCCGCGGACGAACCCCCCGGTGCGCTCCTCGGTGCCGAGCCCCGGGCCAACCAGCAGGGCGTTGTACCCGTCGATCGCTTCCGCCAGGACCTTGAGCGCCTCCTCCGTGATGGCCCCCAGATCGTGGGGCAACAACAGGTAGGTGGCCTCGGCAAGGTGCGCGGCGGCGATCGGCTGGATGCGCTCGGCCACGGCCAACGTCACGAGCCCGGCGCCGCAGCGATAGGCCCCCTCAGCGGCCAGGCAGGGCGCGCCCACATAGTTCGACGACCCTCCCACCACCAGCGCCCGGCCGAAGGTGCCCTTGTGGGCGTCGGCTGATCTCTTTGGCAGGAGGGACCTGACCAGCGCGGGCATGGCCACCTCCGTGGGGAGGGGGGCGGTCAGTTCCGCGCGCAGGCCGATGTCGGCGACGAGCAGCGTACCCAGGCGGGCGGCGCCGGGGAAGGTAAACTGCCCGAGTTTGGGGCAGCCAAAGGTCACGGTCAGGTCTGCCGAGAGGGCCGCCTCGTCAATAGCGCCCGTGTCAAAGTCCAGCCCCGAGGGGCCATCGACCGCCACGACCAGGGGAACGCGCCCCGTCTCGGCTTCCTGCTGGGGCGGGAGGCCCAGCGCCTCCCAACGGGGCGGGCGCGGCGCCCGTCGCTCTGCCACGGCGCGGCCGACGCGCTCCAAGAGCGCCCGCAACGTCCCCCGCAACGGTCCCGCTGCGCCAGTGCCCAGCAAGGCGTCGACGAGCACGTCGCACTCGTCCGCCAGGGTGGCCAGCCGGCGGCCGTCGTCGTCTTTGGCCCAGACCGTCGGGATCCCCTCCTCGCGCACCCGCTCCAGGAGCGGATCGCCCTCCGCCTGGCGCTTCCAGACGTAGACGGTGCACTCGTGCCCCCAGCCGTGGAGGTAACGGGCGGCCACCAGGCCGTCGCCGCCGTTGTTGCCCGGTCCCACCAGGATCAGGACCCTGGCGCCCTCCGCCCCGCCCGCCACCCCGGCCTGGGCCACGATGGCCTCGGCCACAGCGCGCCCGGCCAGGTCCATCATGGCGGCGTATGAGTGGCCTGCCGCATCGGCGGCCTGCTCCAGCGCGCGCATCTCCGCAGTGGTAACGACCTTCATGGGCCTCTCCTTACGTGTAGGGCCTTTTCCGGCATTCTAGGGGGGCGGGGACGGCTGTCAACGCACACGCGCTGTCTCGGCCGGGAGCGGAGCTGCTCGCGAGGCGGGGCCCCGGGGCAGGGCCAGGAACACCTAGGCGGGCGTCGCAAGGCGGACCTCCTGGCCAGCCGCCTGAGCAGAACCGGCAGGCAGGCCAGTAGGATCGTGGCGACGGGTCTTCAGGGGCAGCGCGCTAAGGGGTCAGGTCGGCAGACACGGCGTCGAGGTCGTCGTCCTCGGTAAAGGGGGAGTCGTCCAGGTCCTCGTCCAGGTCATCGTCATCGAGGTCGTCATCCTCGTCGAGGCCCAGCCAGTCGTCCCCTTCGCCCAGATCGTAGACGTCCACGTCAGCCAGGGGCTCTCCACAGACGGGGCATTCATCGGGGGGATACTGGCCCCGGAACACCTGGCCACATTCGGGGCATTCCCACTCGCGCAGCGTTACCATGGGTGGCTACTCCTCGGCACGGCCACCGGCACGACGCTTCTGGCGACGCACCGCATCCCCGGGCCCAGCCGCAATAACGCCGTCTGTCAAGCTTCATGCTCAAAATAGCATGCTCGAACGGGGCTGTCAATAGATCGGCGCGCTGGGGGCTGCCGCGCCCGCTGCCCTGTTCGCCCTGCCTAGTTTTGACACTCCCACACCCTGCCCGTATGATAGGATGGAGTACTGAGTGAGGAACCCTGCGATGGCCCCGACCGACCAAGCCCGCAGTCTGCTGATCAAGCCCGCCTCGGGCGACTGTAACCTGCACTGCCACTACTGCTTCTACCACGATCGCCCCACCGACCCTTACAAGGAAGGGCGACGCCGGCGGATGAGCCCCGAGGTGCTGGACGCCTTGATCCGCCAGGGCATGCGCCTGCAGCGCGCCAACGCCACCTTTGGCTGGCAGGGGGGAGAGCCCACCCTGTGTGGCCTGGACTTTTTCCGGCAGGTGGTCGAGCTCCAGAAGCGCTACGGGTACTCGGGGCAGTCGGTCTCCAACGGCCTGCAGACCAACGGCTTGCTGCTAGACCCAGAGTGGGCCGGCTTTTTGCGTGAGTACAACTTTTTGCTGGGCGTGAGCCTGGATGGCCCCAGCGCCTTCCACGATCGCTACCGCACCACCCCGAACGGCAACCCGACGCACCAGCGCGTGCTCGACGTGCTGCACATGCTCGCCGAGCACGAGGTCGAGTTCAACGTCCTCTCGGTGGTAAACCGCGCAAACGCCGACCACGGCGCCGAGACATTCGACTATCTGGTTTCGCAGGGGTTTGGCTTCCTGCAGTTCATCCCCTGCGTCGAGGTGGACCCGCAGAGCGGCGCGCTGACGGATTTCTCCGTCACGCCCGAGCAGTACGGCGACTTTTTATGCGCACTGTTCGATTGCTGGTACAACGGGGGCAATCCGGAAGTATCCATCCGCGATTTCGAGGCCCTTCTGGCCGTCTACATCGGCCAGGAGGCGCCCCTCTGCTGCTACCAGGAGCAGTGCGGCGGCTACCTGGTGGTAGAGTACAACGGTGACGTCTACCCGTGCGACTTTCTCGTGCGGGAGGACCTCTACATGGGCAACATCCTCAAGACGCCGCTGCAGGCGATCTTTGACTCAGAGCCTGTGCGCCGCTTCGCCGAGGCCAAGGCGACGCCCCGCTCCGAGTGCGCCGCCTGCCCGTGGCGCCCGCTCTGCAACCAGGGCTGCCCGCGCTTTGTGAACGCCGATGGCAGCGGCCGGCACTATCTCTGCCGCGCCTACCAGCGCTTCTTCACTCACAGCCACGAGCGGTTCCTGGAGCTGCGCGACCGCTTCCTGCTGAACAATGGCCTGGACCCCCGCCGGGCGCCGCGCATCCCGGCGGCCCCGTTCGGCCGCAACGATCCCTGCCCGTGCGGGTCCGGCCGCAAGTACAAAGCCTGCTGTGGGCGCGGAGCGCGGGCATGATCCGCGCGGTCGTCTTTGACTGGGGCGGTGTGATCCAGCGGACGACCGACGCCCGCCCCCGCGAGGAGTTGGCCGCCGCGCTGGGGCTGACGCGCCCGGCGCTGGAGGCAGCCGTGTTTGAGAGCGCCGTGTGGGACGCGGCCTCCCGCGGAGCCCTCTCGGCCGAGGAGACGTGGGGCGCCATCGCGCACGCGGTGGGCTGGCCGGCGGAGCGGGTCAACTGCCTGGTAGAGCGGTTCTTTGCCGGCGACCGCGTAGATGAGGACCTGCTGCGCCTGATCCGCGGCCTGCGGGCCGGGGGAGTGCCGGTGGCGCTGCTGTCCAACGCGCCACCCAGCCGCGCCGGCTCGGCCGGCCAGGCCGGACGTTGGGGCATGGACGGGCTGTTCGACGTGCAGGTCTTTTCCTACGAGGTGGGGGAACTCAAGCCACATCCGGCCACCTACCAGCGGGTGCTGGCGGCCCTGGGCGTGCCGGCGGAGGGGACGCTGTTCATCGACGACGCGCCCGCCAACATCGCTGGGGCCCGTTCGGCGGGCATGGGGGCGCTGCTCTTTACCGGCACCCGCGCGCTGTACGAGGAGCTCCGGCGGCGGGGCCTGCCGGTGCCCGCCCGGTCGGCGCCCGGCCAGCAGCCCAGCGCCTGAGGCGGACCTTTCGCCCGGAGGAGGCAGACGCGTGTCATACCTGGGGATTGACGTGGGCACCCAGGGCGCTCGCGCGCTGATCGTCGGCCAGGACGGCACGGTGCTGGCCGAGGCCAGCCTGCCGTTCCCGCAGGCCGAGGTGCCCGGGCTGCCACCCGGTTGGCACGAGCAGGACCCCCGCGCCTGGCACGAGGCGGTGGTGAGCGCCGTCGCCACAGCAACTGCGGACCTGCGGCGTGCTGGCGGGCCGCCCGTGGAGGCCCTCTCGGTCACCTCCACGTCGGGCACGCTCTGCCTGGTGGACGAGCAGGGAGAGCCCTTGGGCCCGGCGATCATGTATTCGGACACGCGCTCCGCTGACCTGGCTGCCCAGGTGCAGGGCGCCGGCGCGGGCCTGGCCGAACGCCTCGGCTACCGCTTTAGCGCGTCCTTTGCCCTGAGCAAGCTCACCTGGGTGAGCCGCGTGCAGCCCGAGCGCCTGGCGAGGGCCCGCTGGTGCCTCAGCCCGGCCGATCTGGTGGCCGGTTGGTTCAGCGGCGAGTGGGGTTCGAGCGACTGGACGAACGCCCTGAAGATGGGCTACGACCTGCTTGATCTGCGCTGGCCCACCTTCATCAGCCAAGACCTCGGCCTGCCCGCAGGGCTCCTGCCGCGGGTGGTGGCGCCTGGCACGCCGATCGGGGCGGTGTCGGCGCAGGCAGCGGAAAGGACGGGGCTGCCGGTGGGCGCCCGGGTGGTCGCCGGGTCCACCGATGGCGTCGCCGCACAGTTGGCCAGCGGGGCCGTCTCACCGGGAGACTGGAACTCTACCCTGGGCACGACGCTGGTGATCAAAGGGGTCAGCCGCAGCCTGCTGCGCGATGCGCAGGGGCGCATCTACTGTCACCGGCATCCGGAAGGGTACTGGCTGCCGGGAGGGGCCAGTTCCACCGGCGCCGAGTGCCTGGCGGTGCGTTTCGGCCAGGATCTGGACGCGCTGAACCGCGCCGCCCTGGCCCATACGCCCAGCGGGGTGGTGGTCTACCCACTGGTGCGCCGCGGAGAGCGGTTTCCGTTCTGCCGGCCGGAGGCCACGGGCTTTGCCCTTGACCAGGCCGCGGACCGGCAGTGCCTCTACGCAGCCCACCTCGAGGGAATCGCCTATGTCGAGCGCCTGGCGTATGATGTGCTCAGGGACCTGGGCGCCTCCGTGGGGGGCACGATTCACGTCGCTGGAGGGGGCATCCAGAGCGAGGCCGGCCTGCAGGTGCGGGCCGACGTCCTGAACAGGCGCCTGGTGGCACCGGCCGTGCCGTCGGCAGCGATGGGCGCCGCCGTCCTGGCGGCCTACGGGCATTCCCAGGACGGCCTGTCCGCCGTCGCGAGGCGTATGGTCCGTCACACGCGCGAGGTGACGCCGCGGCCCGGCTACCACGGGATGTACGCCGATGGCTATGGCCGTTTTGTCCGCGCATGTAAGGAGCGGGGGTATCTGCCGTGAACGGAGTGGAACGCAGCATCTTTAAGACGTGTGACATCCGTGGCATCTACGGCCATGACCTGGACGAAGGGACCGCCTACCTCCTGGGACGGGCCGTCGGCAGCCAATCGCGCGGGCAGCGCGTCGTCGTGGGTGCCGATCTGCGGCCATCCTCGCCGATCATGGCCCGCTCTCTGGTGAACGGCGTCTTGCGCAGCGGGGCCGACGTCGTTGACCTCGGGCAGGTGCCCACGTCGCTCTTTTACTATGCCAAACAGCGGCTGCAGGCCCACGGGGCGGTGATGGTCACCGCCTCGCACAACCCGGCGCGCTACAACGGCTTCAAGGTCATGATCGGCGACCTGCCTATCAGCCCGGACGAGCTCGATGCGCTGCGCGTGACCATGGAAAGCGGCGAGTTTGCCGAGGGGCTGGGCAACTACTCGCGCGCCGACCTCGTGGACGAGTATCAGGATTCGCTCCTGCAGGCCTTCGACCTCCAGCACCTGGCCCGCCAGGTCGTGGTCGATGCGGGCAATGGCTCGCTCTGGCAGCTGGCCCCCGCCCTGCTGGAGGCCCGCGGCCAGCGCGTCGAGCGCCTCTTCTGCACGCCCGATGGCACCTTCCCCAATCGCGACCCCAACCCGGCCCAGGCCACCAACCTCCTCGACCTGCGACAGAGGATCCTGGCTACCGACGCCGAGCTGGGCATCGCCTACGACGGCGACGGCGACCGGGTGATCTTTGTCGACGGCAGGGGGCGCGTGCAGCCCGCCGACCGCACTTTGGTGCTGTTCGTGCGCCATCTGCTCCCGGGCGCGCCGGGGGCCGGCGTGGTCTATGACCTCAAGTCGTCTTCCATCGTCGCCGAAGAG
>JAAZBY010000616.1 GCA_012513595.1 Chloroflexota bacterium | reverse complement strand
GGCCCGACATCCTCGACCCGGCACTGCTGCGCCCGGGCCGCTTTGACCGCCGCGTGATCCTCGACCGCCCCGACCGCCGCGGTCGCGAGGCGATCCTTCAGGTACACGTCAAGGGCAAGCCCCTGGCCAAGGACGTCGATCTGGACACCCTGGCCAAGCAGACGCCCGGCTTTACCGGCGCCGATATCGAGAACCTGGTGAACGAGGCCGCCATCCTGGCCGCCCGCCGCAACAAGCGGGCCGTGGCCATGGAGGAGTTCCAGGAGGCGGTGGAACGCGTCATCGCCGGCCCGGAACGGCGCAGCCGCCTCATCAGCGACGAGGAAAAGCGCATCATCGCCTACCACGAGGCGGGCCACGCCCTCGTCTTTGACAAACTGCCCAACTGCGACCCGGTGCACAAGGTGACCATCGTCTCACGCGGGATGATGGGCGGGTACACCATGGCCCTGCCGGAAGACGACCGCACCCTGCGCTCCAAGAGCAAGTTCGAGGACGACATGGCCGCCGCCCTGGGCGGGCGGGTCGCCGAGGAACTGGCCTTTGGCGAGGTGACCACCGGCGCCAGCAACGACCTGATGCAGGCCACCAAGATGGCCCGCGCCATGGTCACCCAGTACGCCATGGGCGAGAACCTCGGGCACCGCACCTTTGGTGAGAAGGACGAGCTGATCTTCCTCGGCCGCGAGATCGGCGAGCAGCGCGACTACTCCGAAGAGGTCGCCGCTCAGATCGACCGCGAGATCTCCACGCTCCTCAACCGCGCCCACGACCGGGCCAAGGAAGTCCTCACGACCTTCCGTGCCACGCTCGACGCCGTGGCCGAAGCCGTCATCGAGCGAGAGACGCTGGACCGGGCCGAGTTCAAGGCCATCGTCGACGGCTCGAACGGCGCGACCGCCTAGCGACCGCCCAGAGGCCGAGCACCCACCGTGCTCGGCCTCTGTTCTATCTGGAGGTGGGGGTGGACCCTCTGCGCACGGGCCTGACGGCCGAACGGTCGCTCCTCGTCACTGAGCAGCACACCGCCGCCCAATGGGGCAGCGGCGGGGTGCAGGTGCTCTCGACCCCCCACATGGTCGCCCTGATGGAGGGGTCCGCCGTCGACGCCGTGGACCCGCTCCTGCCGGCCGGCCAGCAGACGGTGGGGACGGCGGTGCAGATCGAGCACCTGGCCGCCACCCCGATCGGCGGGCGCGTCACCGCGCGGGCCACCCTGGTGGCCGTCGAGGGGCGCCGGCTGCGCTTCGAGGTTCACGCGGAGGATGAGGTCGGCCCCATCGGGCGCGGCACCCATGAGCGCGTGGTCGTCGATGTGGCCCGCTTCATGGCCCGTGCCGAGGGGCGCCGGCCGCAGGCGGCCACTCCCCCTGGGTGACCGGGCCCCCCGATCTGCCATCCCCCCCGCGATGGAACCGCAGCGCCGCTGCGGCGTCCCATAGGTACGAGGCTGTCACAACGCACGGTCAGTAAAGGAGGCCACATGCGTAAGACACTGTACCGTATTGGGAGCACGGCGCTGGCCCTCGCGCTGTCTCTCCTAGTCGCCACGGCGGGCTTGGCGCAGACGGGCAGCCCGCCAGGAGGAGCCGTGACCACTGCGGGCGCCCAGGGCGTCGAAGTCACCGTGTACAACTCCAACATCGGCCTGGTCAAAGAAGTGCGCAGCCTGGAGCTCACCGCGGGCACCAACGAGGTGCGCTTTTCTGACGTGGCCGCGGGCATCAACCCGAGGAGCGTACAGGTCGTCTCCCTCACCGATCCGGACGGCACCGCCGTGCTCGAGCAGAACTATGAGTACGACATCGTCGGCTCGTACAAGCTCCTGCAAAAGTACATCGACCTGGAGATCACCCTCACCACCACCGAAGGGCAGACCTACACCGGCACGCTGCTCTCCGCCTCGGACGATGTGATCCTGTCCACCGAGGAGGGCATCCGCCTGATCAAGGCCTCGCAGATCCGCGAGTTCGCCTTCCCGGCGCTGCCGGAGGGGCTGATCACCAAACCGACCCTGGTGTGGCTGCTGGACGCGGCCAAGGCCGGCGCCCAGGACCTGCGCGTCACCTACATGACCGAGGGGCTCAACTGGCGGGCGGATTATGTCGCCATGCTCTCGGCCGATGACTCGACCCTGTCGCTGAACGGCTGGGTCACGGTGGACAACAACTCCGGCACCACCTACCGGGATGCCAGGCTCAAGCTCGTGGCCGGGGACGTCAACCGCGTGGTCGAACAACGGGTGATGTACGACAAGGCCTATGCCGAGGCGATGCCCGCCCCCACGGCGGCGCCCGCGGTCGCCGAGCGGTCGCTCTTTGAGTATCACCTGTACGAGGTGCTGCG
>JAAZBY010000615.1 GCA_012513595.1 Chloroflexota bacterium | reverse complement strand
GGGGATAGGCATGGCACTGATACTGCAGCACAAGGTGTACGCCTACGTGACGCAGGGCCCTCGGCTCCTGGTCCTGCGCCATCCCGGAGCGCCGGAAGCAGGCCTCCAGCTGCCGGGCGGTTCGCTCGAGGAGGGCGAGGCCCCCGCGGTCGGGGCGCTCCGCGAGGCCGCCGAAGAGACGGGCCTGGGCGGGCTACGCCTGGTGGCCCATCTCGGCACGGTCGACTTTCCGGTGCCCGCCCTGGGAAGGCTCTTCCGTCGCCACTTTTTTCACCTGGTCTGCGACGCCGAGACCCCCGAGCTCTGGCACCACGACGAGGCCACCCCCTCCGACGGGACTCCCGGCCCCATCCCCCTGGAGTTCTTCTGGGTTGCCTTGCCGGGCGGCGTGCCTCCCATGGCGCCCGGGCATGACGTCTTTCTCCCCGCGCTCTGCGCCCGCCTGGGCCTTACGGCTGCACCCGCACCGGTCCGCTGCCCGCCCCGTGATGAGTAGGAGCAGCGGACGCGGCGAGCCATCTGCGAACCGTCCGATCGCTGGAGGTGAACGATGAACTGCCAGAACTGCGCGGCGCCCCTGGAAGTCGTCCTCGGGCAGGACTATGCCCGTTGCCCTTACTGCGGTACCTTCACCTTCTTTGACGAGCCGGTGCCCATCGAGACCTTGGAGAGCGACTCGGCCAGGCACCTCTGCCCGGTGTGTGGCGTGCCCATGGTACGCGCCCAGATGGCCCGCTGGCGCATGTGGCACTGCCTGGCCTGCCGCGGGCTGTTGGTCACCCAGGGCGACTTTCGCGCCCTGCTCGCCTACAAGCGCGCCCGGGCCACGGGCCCGCCGAGCGTTTCGGTTCCGTTTGACCCCGCGCTGCTCGAGCGCGTCATCCACTGCCCGGTGTGCCAGGGGCGCATGAACACCCACCCATACTATGGGCCAGGGCGCTTTGTGATCGACAACTGCCACGTCTGCGGGGTGGTCTGGCTCGATCACGGAGAGCTGCGCAAGGCCATCGACGGCCGCGGGCGCGACCGGCGCAGCGACGGGGCGCTGGCGCGTTGGCTGGAACAGCTGGCCGACGAGGGCCTGTAAGGTCAGGGCGAGCCTCGCGCCCGCCCGCCGTCAGGCGCCAGCCAGGCCCGCCCAGTCCGGATCGCCATACGGAGCGCCCGCGAGGACGCGCTGATGCAGGGAACGGAAGCGTTTCCCAGCCGCGCCTGTAAGGGCAGCGTCAGCACGATGATGGGCGCCATTACCCGTTGGCAGGAGTTGTCAAGGGGGAAGAGCGGCGAACTACACGCGATCCTGCGTCAGGCAGATGCGGATCGGCATTAAAGGACGGCGAGGTGTGTAAACATGGCCCGATGGATCATATCCTCATCTGTCCTCATAGCCGTGATAGCCGCCTTGCGTTCTACCCTGCGTGGCAAGATAAGTCTGGGCCTGGGATACGCGCTTTCGCGCTGGCGCTGACAAGGCTGCTTGTACCGCTGAGCTATGGCGAGAGCTCTGTCAGCGTTATGGGCGCAGTGCCGGACGCTCTGCCGGAAGCGGCGCTGTCCATTGGCGTGCCGGAGGACGCGTTTGCAGCGCCGGAGAGAGTGACGCCCGGTTCGTCCGTCCCCGCCTCTCCAAATAGGGCCGATGGGGAGGTGATTGTCCAGGGCAGCGTTTCTGGTAGGCATGTCCGTGTCGTCGATTGGGGAGTCGTCGCGCTGGTTGTTTGGCCTGCCGGCCTCGCCGTTGTCGGCCAGTTCCTGCTCATCACGCATCTCCGATTCTCCGCCAGGCTGGAAAGCGACAGGCGCAAGGCCGGCATCTCGGGCTATCTTTTGCCGGTCTATGTCTCCGGCATGGTGGAAACGCCCTGTGCGTTCGGCTTGCTTCATCCGGCGATCTGTGTTACGCAAGAGGGGAGAGAAAACGAGAGAACCTTGCCAAATGCATGGACATGAGGCAACCCATTGCCGCCACGGGGATCATATCTGGGCGATCCTCCGCGGCGTGCGTCCGGCGCTGCATTGGTATGACCCGCTTGTGTGGCGTGCAGCCTCACTTTCCATGCGTGACGCGGAGATTGCCTGTGACGACGGTACGATCAAACGGATCGGCGAGGATTTCGCGGCGACTGCGGCCGTTCGCTCGTCGACCTGACACGCAGAAAGCGCACCGCCAGCACGTTTCTGATCACGGCACCCACCATGGCTGACCGGCAGCAAAAAGGGGATTGAGGAACGAGTCATGCCTATTGCGACCAAACCGAAGATGGCTCTCTATGGTCTTGCTGCCGTAATGCTGGTCGTGGCCGTGGCGGTGGGCGGCACCTTTACCAGGGCCAAAGGCGCTGACGGCAGCGACCCCGGCACGGAAACGAGCTTGGCCTCCCCAGCCGCCTCATCGAGTCCGGCCGCGCCTGGAACCGACGCCTACACCATCCCGCTGTACGATATCTCCTTCTACGGCCCCCCCGGCGTGCAGCCGGAACCCGCCGTGGACGAATCGGACATTACGGAGATTCTGGCAGAGGCGGAGTCCGACGGCGTGAAAATGCTGTTCTACCGGGCGAACAGCGGAGATATCTGGGCCGCATGGATGGAGGAAGATCGAAGCGTCCACCGGTTCATTCAGGTCTTCGACGTACAGGAGCCCTGGGGCTACGAAAGCGGGTTCTCCGTTGAGCCGTTCCAGAACCTGTTCGGGCGCGATGGCTTCGTGATGGGCTATTCCCTTGGCGCGTCCTATCGCGCCTATGATTATTGCGTTTTTGGTGAAGATGGAGACGTCGAGCTGCTGGCCAGCTGCACGAACAACCATACCGTTCTGGACCTGGATGGAGACGGAAACGCAGAGTTGCTCTACTTTTCCTACGTCAGCGCTGGGCTTTGCCCATACTTCTACCTACAGCGGGAAGACGGCCTCTATCAGGTGGACGTGATCGCGCTTTTGTGTGATACCTTTGTGGGCTGGAGCGCTATCCAGTCCGACGGATCTGTTTCCCAGGACGAGGACGGCCCATACCTGGCCTTGACCTTCCGGCTGGGCGAAGAAGACACGGAGTACAGCTGCCGAGTGCGCTACACCGGCAGCGCGCTGGTGGTGGAGGACGTTCCGGGAAACGCGCTCCCGGCCGACGGCGAGGTCCGGCTGGTACAGCGGGAAGGCTATGAGGTCGGCCTGCGCAACCTGGGCGGTCAGGCCCAAGTCCTCCTGCGGCGGGACTGAGCCGTTACAGTGCCCGACGGCGTGCCTTCAAATCCTGATACAGCTATGGGGTCTCGTGTACGTTCGTTCGGTTCCGTTCCGAACCTGGGCGACTTTGCACTGTAGAATTTGACCAGTTATGGCTGGGTCAACCTCTACTGATACGCGAACCAAAGCGATTCTGCGGCCTGCTTTGCGCAGAGCTTCGGCCGGGGCATAGCCAACATTGCGGAGGGTCTAGACGGCGCCAGCCAGGCCCGCCCAGTCCAGGTCCCCATAGGGAGCGCCCGCGAGGATCCGCTCGCGCCGCCCTCGTAGGAAGCTCGCCACCCAGGTGCCGTCCGCGGCCGCCTGCCCGCACACCTGCGTGTAGACGCCCACCTCGAGGAGGGAAAGAAAGAGCGGCAGCCAGCCCAGCTGCGCTGCGCCCAGGGCGCGCTCCTCTCGGTACCCCGCCAGGTAGTGGCGCGTGAACCTCTCCGCGCCGCCGGGGGAGTGCTGCTGCGGCCAGAGGACGAAAGCGTCAAAGAACGTCAGGGCCACGTCCATGACGAACCATCCGTAGGAACAGTCGTCCCAGTCGAAGATCGTCACCGAGGCATCATCCGGGTCGACGTATACGTTGCCCAGGTGCAGGTCGGTGTGGATCAGGCCGTATGCCTCGGGCCCTCGCGGCAACCCCTCGAGCCGGGCCAACAGGGCCCGGCCACGCGCGCCGATCTCCTCATCACCGCGACGGACCGACACGGGGAGAAAGCAGTTGCCCACCTCGGTCCACTCGGGCCGCCGCAGCGAAGCGTCCGCCGGCCGGTACTCCGCCGCCAGAGCATGCAGGTGGCCGACCGCCCGCCCGAGGGCGCGGATTGCCGTATTGCTCCAGGCCTCAATGGGGATCCCCTCGGCGACGCGGCCCCTGGCCCGCACCCACCCGGTGACGAGGTAGGTCCCCTCCGTCCCGGCCAGCTCCTCGATCAACCTCCCGCCTGCGGAGCGGACCGGGACTGTGACCGCCCCGCCTCGCGCCGCGGCATACTCCAGCCAGGCCAGGGTGGCCACGACGGAACGGGCGGTCATCTCTTCGTTCGGCG
Organism: Chloroflexota bacterium; assembly: GCA_012513595.1. The sequence goes on along the minus strand of JAAZBY010000615.1, from coordinate 2,915 downwards.
GCGTGATGCGCAGCACACACTCCTTGCCCGCCAGAGAGCAGGCGTACACACCCGAGAAGTGCCCGCCGCTGAGGGGCTGCAGGTCCTGCGGGCGCAGCCCGTAGCGGGCCGCCGCGCGCGCGACGACGTCCTGGCTAGCGGGCATGTGCTGCTCCTCCCCGCCCAAGCGGCAATCCTTCTCACAAGTGCCCCCCGCCGCCCGGCCAGAGGCGCCAGACGGCACGGGTCCCGGGCGCTACGCCGTGTAGCGCCCGGGACCCATGGTTCTGGTGGCAAGGCATTGTGAGAGGATGTCCGGCGCCGGCGTTCCTAGTGGATGGCCAGCTTCAGCGTCTGAGAGAGCACCTGGGTCGCCTGCTTTCTGTTCGTGCCGACCAAGGTGAACTCGTGCTTGCCGCTGACCGTCTCAAAGCGGATCTTTTCCTCAACGCGGGAGCTGTCGTCATCTCCCGACTGGAAGAAGCGGATGCGCCGAATCTCGTTGTTGGCGATCTGGAAGCTTCCCGGATAGACCTGGAAGATCTCGCTCGGCTGCATCTCATAGTACTTGCGCGTAAGCACTTCCAGCCAGCGCAGTTGCGCGCCGATCACGCCAAAGAAGCCCTTCCCCTGGGCTTTGGCCTCGGCGTTGGCCTGGCGCACCGCGTCGTTCATCGTCTGCTTGGAGAGATAGGCGAACACCAGGCGCTGGGGCGTGACGATGACACTGTAGGAATCGACCTTGAGGCCCATAAACCCATGCCGCCTCTGCACCGAGGCCACCACGCCCAGGATCGCCTCCTCGGGCCTGGAGGCCCGTCGAGGCCCCGGAGCCGGAGCCACCGGCTGCTCCGGCGCAGGCGCGGGCGGTGCCGCCGGCTGCGGCACAGGGGGTGCCGTGTCGGGCTGCGCCGGGGCGGCCTGCGGGCCAGGCGCGGGGGCCAGTGTGGGCACCGGCTGCCCACACTGCCCACAGAAGCGGTCGTTCTCGCGAAACTCGGTTCCACAGTAGGCGCAGAACTTGGCTCGGACGGTCATCGCGATGCGGTCCTCCCCGTGTGGCGCGGCACGCAGGGCAGGCAGCTACCCGCGGGCGCGCCGGCGTGTTTGGGGGCCGAGTATAGACGCACGCCGAGCGCCGGGTCAACCGACTGGCCGAGCGCCTACAACGCCCCGCCCAACGCCTCGGCGGACGCATAGCAGACCCCTACCAGGCTCGGGCCGGTATGGGCGCCCAGGACGAAGGAGATCGGCCCCACCGGCAGCCACGAGCAGGAAAAACGCTCGTCGATCAGTTCGCGGAGCTGAGCCGCCCCCTCGGGGTTCTCGGCATGGAGCACCTGCACGCGCAGGCTGCTGCCGGGCTGATGCTCGCGACCCATCAGGTCCACCACGCCGCGCAGGGCCCGCTGGAAGGTGCGCGCCTGCCCCATCTGCACGTACATGCCGCTGACCTTGTCCACCCCGATAAAGGGCTTGAGCCGCAGCACCGAGGCGATGAGCCCCTTCATGTGGCTGATGCGCCCGCCGTGGATCAGATACTTCAGGTCATCGAGGGTAAAGAGCGTCGAGCTCGCCGAGGCCACCCGCTGGAGCGTGGCCACAATCTGCTCCTTCGTGCAGCCGGCCTTGGCGGCCATGGCAGCCGCCCGCACCTGCCAGCCGGTTGCGGCCGACAGGGTCTTGGTGTCGACGTGGGTGATGTTGGCCTCGGGCACCATGGCCGCCCCGGCACGCGCCGCGCCGATCGTGCCGCTGAGGCCCGACGAGATATGCACGGAGAGAATGTCCGGGTCGCTGGCCGCGATCCTGCGGTAGACCTCGGCGAACTCGCCCGCCGAGGGCTGCGACGTCGTGGGCAGGCTCGACGTACCCGCCAGCAGGCGGTAGAAATCGGCCGGGGCAATGTCCAGCCCCTCACGGTAGCTCTTGCCCTCCAGTGTCACCGTGAGGGGCACCACCTCGATCTCCAGGTCGTTCAGCTCCTCGGGTGTCATGCCCAGGTCGGCGCCGCTATCCGTTACGATCCTCATCCAGGTTCTCCTTGTCGGCCACTATGAACGGGGCACCGCCCGCAGCGACGCCAGGCAGTGTCAGGGGCTTTGCGATGGGGGCTGTCGGCTGGCCATCGACGGCGACGGCCGTTCCCGACACTCGTCAGCGAAGTGAGGCTCATTATACCGCAAGGTGCAGGATTGGTCATGCGGCGGCGCGGCCAACGTCTGAGCCGAGAGAGGTCCCGCCAACCGGACACAAAAAAAGGCCCCTTCCGCGGTGGAAGAGACCTCTCGCTGTTACGCTGTGGCGGCGACTAGATTTGAACTAGTGACCAAGGGCTTATGAGGCACCTTGATGCCTCGGCCTGTCCCCCAACCGAAATCCCCGCTTGTGACCAGAAGACTCCCCCAAGTCAAGGGCAATCCCCTGTCCATCTTGAGGGCTATCTTAGGCGCTTTTTTCTTGCTGTCAACTGAGCAGTTGGATAATCACATCCAGCCTATCCAAAAAGACATCGGAGAGGCGGTAGACCACCGCCAGCAGGGCCAGACCCAACAAACCCAGCAGGATGACGGTCAGGTACATCCAGGGACGGCTGCGTTTAAAGTCCTGCTCCACGGCCACCATCCGGGCCTCGATAGCGTGCAGGGACTCCATCTGGGCGGAGACATCGGTCAGGGTCATGCCAATGGCTTTGAGGACCTCCAGCTGCTTCTTGGTGGCCTCATCGCTAGGGCTGACCACGGTCTGGGTTTGTCCGTTGTCTTGGGTCACGGCTGCCTCACTTTTGGGCGGGGCAAAATAGGCCTCAGGCTCCTCACTGGCCTCCTGATTGTTAGCCAACACCCTCAAGCTATTTAGCCGCAACCGCTCCCGTTCGTCAAACATGATGGCTTCCAGAAGCGCCCGATGCTCATCAGTGCCATGCTTGACCAGCC
>JAAZBY010000005.1 GCA_012513595.1 Chloroflexota bacterium | reverse complement strand
TAGGTCGTACTGTTAACATAAGCGGCGGAAGACGGTCGAAAGGGGGCGTGCCAACGGTCCATGGCGAGTCCACGGCGCCCGAGCGACCTTGTCGGGTCGCAGCCTGTGGATGCCTCTGCGCCGCGTCCGTAGTTGGCGCGTGCTGTATGTTGTGTCTCAAGGAGCCCACCGCACGGCGGATCAGAAGCGTACGCCGTCAGCGTTGGGTACGAGTTGAACGAGGGTGGAGGTGAGTACGCAGTTTGTGTCGCGAGCTTCGCCGTCCCGCCCGCGGTCGCTACCCGACCTGGGGTGGGATGGCTCTCTCCCAACGGATCCTGCACTGCGGGAGCGTGTAGCTCTTGTCCAGAGGAAGGCAGAGAAAGCGGGTGTGACCCCCCGGTACGGCGGCATCATGCCGCTCCATGGGCGACCGCGCCTCTATTATACAACCCCTCCACGACTGGGCCGTAATGCCGCTATCCGCCGACCCGCTGTTCCATGATCCAGATGGCTACCCAGTTCCGCCGCACGTCCTTCGCGCGCTGGAGGTCGTGGAGGCTGCAGACGTGGGCTACGATGTGCTCTACGTGGCCCACGAACTACCCAAGCGAACCCTTCCCGAACACCGTGCCGTGGAGATCGCCGAGCTTCTGCCGCCCCCACCCCCGCGCGTGGAGCGCACCTCCCGCGCCCTGGGGGCCGCGGCGCGCAAGCTGTGGGCCGCGGCGGCGGCGCCCCTGGGCATTGCGGGGGCGGTCGGCCTGGGGCTCGGGGCCCTGGTCGTCGCGACCGGCGCCATCGCGGGGGCAGGACTCGCCGTCCTCGACCCCATCCTGTTGGGTGTCGTGGTCGCGCCAGGGCGTCCCATGGTGGGCGAGCAGGCCGCATGGTTCCTGCTCGTGAGCTGGACCTACGCTGAGGAGGATGCGCCGTGGAGGTCGTAACGATCCGGGGCCTGCGCCGCCGCGCCGTGCCGTACGCGACGTGGCGCGCGCCGCTCGATCCCAGCCTGCGCCAGGTGGCGCTCTGGTCGGGCCCGGCCATGGTCCTCGGAACCCTTCTGGCCGTGGCCTGGCCGCTGCTGCTGGCCTGGTCGCAGACGCGCTTCTTCCTCTTCCTGGGTCCACTCGCCGGGCGGCTGGCGTGGATCCTGCGGGCGATGGGCCCGTGGGTCCTCACCCTCAACCTGCTCGGCCTGCTGGCCTACGGGCTGCTACTCGCCGTCACCCATGGGCTCCGCAGCGGCAAGTTGTGGTGCCACTGGGCGGCGCTGGGGGTGGCCGCACACGGGGCCGCCAACGCCGCGGTGATCTCGCTGTGGGCCGGGCTGGTCGCCCTCAACGGGACGGCGTGGCTCATCATCCTCGTGTTGGGTGCCATCGCCATGGTCCTCGCCCTCCCCATCCTCCTCCTCATGGCCCTGGTCGCCTTGCGGTAGGCACGTCGATGCCGGGGTACCGCTGTGCCCCGGCATCCGTGTGGCATCGGTATCGGACACGCGCTGGAATGAGGAACGCATGCACACGGGCTGCGCCTTCGGGCTGTACGGTCTCGGCCGCCTCCTCACCACCCTCTTCTTCCGCCTTGGCACATGGATCGAGGCGGCATTCATCACGACGCTCGTCTTCCTCCTGGCGACGGTGATCGTCCCCCTGCTCCTGGGCAGCACGTGGGAGTTCCTGCGGTGGGTGTTCGGGGTGCGCGATCCGCGGGAGCGGCCGGCCTGGCAGCAGATGGGGGCCGTGCTCTTTGGGCTGTTGAGCGGCGTGGCCTGGGTGGGCGCCTTCTGGATCGCCTCCCTCGTCTGGCAGCTGTTCGTCGCGCTGTGCCGCGAGTTCGCACTCGACCTCGGCGTGCGCCTCGGCCCCGGCGTCTTTGGGGTGGCCATCACGCTGGCCCTGTTCGTCGGTGGGAGTGTGGTGGGCGCCCTGGCGCACCGCTACCAAAGCCAGGGACCGACCGGCCCCTGACCATCGCTGGTGTGCGTGAAGCATGGTTGTTGAGATGGCTGTTGAGCGACCCGTTGAGCGGGCCGTTGAGATCGCTGTTGAGCCGAGCTCAACCCGACGCCCCGCATAATATGGCCGTCATACCGGCCAGTACTCCATCACTGGTTCATGCTTTACTACACTATGTACGTACAGTTTATCTTATTTTGAACCGACCGGCTCCCATCGCCATACGCTCTGGACCCCATCCTGGCGAGCCGGATGCCACGACGTATATCTATGTTGGTGCGGTACGCCGCCTAGAAAGCCTACGGTATGTCCCTGTTGGTGTTGACCCTACCGAAGGATGGATCCGACGAGCCGGCCACGTTTCGCTCCCTCCTGTCCGGCCTCTGGCAGGCGATGCCCAAGGGCGCGCTGGAGCACGCCTTTGACTCCCAAGGCCACATCAGCCTCAAGCTCGTGGGACACGCCGACCGGGTGCAGTTCCAGATCTGGGTCCCTGACGCGACGCTGGCGCGCATCACGCTGGCCCAGCTGCGCGGACACTGCCCCGATGTGGGCGTCACGCGCACCCACCCTCTCCCCCTGGACGCGGACGCCATCGCCTACACGGAGCTGTTCCTGGGCCTGGAGCGCGACCGGCCACTGCGGGGCGTGCACCGGGGCGAGGGCGACCCGATGCGGGGCCTCCTCGCCGGCCTGGCGGACCTCGCGGCGCATGCCTGGGGCCTGCTCGCGGTGCTGGTGCGCCCGCTGCCATGTCCGGCCCTCGAGACCCTCTGTTTCGAGGCTATCATCCGCTTGGCGGCGGGTGGGCTGTCGCCGGAGGCGGCGCGCGCCCACCTGCGCGAACTGGCGGCCGGGTTCGGCGCCTTTGGAGCCGAGAACACCCTGCGGCCGGGGCGCGTCCGGCGGGATGCGCC
>JAAZBY010000614.1 GCA_012513595.1 Chloroflexota bacterium | reverse complement strand
GCGGCCGCCGAAGACCTCCCGCTCCCCTTTGTTCTGGATGGCCTCGTGCTGGAGGCCGAGGCTTCCGCCCCCCAGACGGGGCTCAGCACGCTCGAGGTCGTCCTGACGACCTATTCCGTCGCCGCGGCCGATGAACCCGCGCCCCTGCGGCCCCGCACCGTGCAGGGCGCCCACGCGGGCCAGGAGTAGAACCATGCACCCTCATCCGTTCCCCGTTCACCAGCGGCCCGTGCGGCGCCGGAGCGCCATCCTCGCCGTAGTCCTGGCCATGTTGGCCGTCGTGGCCTCCGCGCAGCCGGCCGTCGCCGGGATGCGCGACGCCGGCGCGATGGCCTCCGGCACCCCCATTGCGGCCCTGCAGGCCGTGGCCACCAAGACCCCCACCCCCCAGTACTGGCAGCCCAGCCTCGACGAGCTCGTCGGGCTGATGGAGGCCGCCTGGAGCCGCCAGGATTGGCCCGAGGTCCTGCACCTCATCGAGCGCATACGGGCCCTCGACCCGAACCGCGAGGGCCTCGAGGAGCGGCGCTACTTTGCCTACGTGAACTATGGTTACCAGTTGATGACGTCTGGGCGGTGCACCGAGGCCCGCTGGGCCTTTGAGCAGGCGCTTCTGGTGCGGCCCCAGGGGGAGGAGGCCCTCATGGGCCTGGATCTCCTGGTCCGCTACTGCGGTACGCCGACGCCCGTCAGCCCCACCCCGACGCTGCCCACCGTCACGCTGACGCCCACGCCGCCCTCGCACCCGGCGCCGCAGCCCTTTACCTACGTCGTGCAGCCCGGCGACACCCTGTTCGGGCTCTCGCGGCGGTTCGGCGTGACGGTGCAGGCCATCATGTCGGCCAACGGGCTGATGAGTTCGCAACTCTACTCGGGGCAGACGCTCACGATCCCCGCGGGGGCGACGAGCACGCCGGGCCCCCTGGTGCACATCGTACAGCCGGGCGAGACGCTGGCGGCCATTGCCCGGCGCTACAACACCACCGTGTGGGCGATCATGTCTGCCAACGGCCTCACGTCGCACACCATCTGGGCCTACCGCGCTCTGTTCATCCCCACCGCCTCGCCGGAGACCCTGGCCCGGCATGTGGTGCTGCGCGGCGAGACCCTCTTTTCCATCGCCCAGCGCTACGGCACGACGGTGGCGCTCCTGATGCTGGCCAACAACCTGCCCGATTATGACCTGTACGTCTACCAGACGCTCATCATCCCGCCGCCGGGCTGGAGCGGCTGGCCGCCGCTGGCGAGCGGGCCGCAGCGCCTGTCGCACCTCGTGGCCGCCGGCGAGACCCTCTTTGCCATCGCCCGCCGCTACGGCGTCACCGTGGGAGCGTTGATGAGCGCCAACGGCCTGAACAGCACGACGATCTATGCCGGCGCCCTCCTGTGGATCCCCTGAGCGAGGACGCACCACGATGATCCGTCGCCGACAGGACCGCACGATCACCACGCTGACCCTGGAGAGCCGGGAGGCCCGCTTTCTGACGGTGCATGGCGGCCGGGTGGCCTCCTGGGGCAGCGCGGCGCTGCCGGAGGGCGCGGTGGAGGCCGGCGCGCTCCGCGACGTTCGGGCGGTGGCGCCGGTGGTCGACCGGCTGTTCCGGGAACACGGCTTGGACCGCCAACACGCCGTCGTGGGGCTGGGCGGCGAGGGCGCCCTTCCCCTGGGTCTGGCGCTCCCCCCGCTGGAGGGCGAGGCGCTGGCGGAGGCCGTCCGCGATGCGGCGGAGCGGCTGATGCCCGCGCCGCCCGACAGCCTGTACATCCACTGGCAGGTGGTCAGCCAGGAGCCCGATGCGCTGCGGGTGTACGTCCTCGGCGTCCCGCGCCGGGCCGTCGACCGCTACGTCGAGGTGCTGCGGGCCGCCCGCATCCGGCCGTACGTCATGGATCTCAAAGCGCTGGCCGTCATCCGCGTGGCCCGGGCGCGCCAGGCCGTGGTGGCCCATCTGG
>JAAZBY010000613.1 GCA_012513595.1 Chloroflexota bacterium | reverse complement strand
TGGCCGACGCGGAAAGTGGCCACCAACCTGACGCTGATCGTGCTGGTCGTCACCGTGGTGTCCAGTATCGCCATGGGCCTCATTGACTGGGTGTTCGCTTCGCTGTTCGCACTTATCGTCCGCTAACGCCTGGGCGTGCCGCTTGGTAGAAAGCATGGATGATTATCAGAACGACCCGATCGAAGACCTCGAGCCCACGGAAGACGTGGTCGAGGACGAGATCGTGGAAGAACCTGAAGAGAGCGAGGATCACGACGAAGAGAGTCGTGATCCGCTGACGACGACCCACGAGGTCCCGCCGGAACTGCTGGCGATGGCCGAGTGGTTTGTTGTGCATAGCTACTCTGGCTATGAGAACAAGGTGCAGCGCAACCTCGAGCAGCGCATCGATACGATGGGCATGCGCGACAAGATCTTCCGCGTGGTGGTGCCCACGGAGGAAGAGGTCGAGATCCGCGAAGGCCAGCGGCGGTCGACGCGCAAGCGCGTCTTCCCTGGCTATATCCTCGTGCAGATGATTCTTGACGAAGAGTCCTGGTATGTGGTGCGGAACACGCCAGGGGTCACGGGGTTTGTGGGCGTGGGGACGCGCCCCAGCCCGCTCGAGGATGACGAGGTCGAAAAGATCCTCAGCCGCATGGAGGCGGAGCAGCCGCGCATCAAGGTGAGCTTCCGTGTGGGTGAGACGGTGCGCATTACCGAGGGCCCCTTTGCGGACTTTATGGCCGTGGTGGATGAACTGTATCCCGAACGGGGCAAGGTGCGCGTGCTGGTCTCCTTCTTTGGGCGCGAGACACCTGTCGAGATGGACTTTATGCAGGTGGAGCGCGTCTAGCGCGGACGCAGCATGCCGCGCGACGGAGCATGGTTCGGCAAGGGTGACGGGCGGTGGCCCTGTAGATGAGGTATAGGTAGATGGCGAAAAAGGTAATGGCAATCGTCAAGCTGCAGATCCCGGCCGGCAAGGCCACGCCGGCGTCGCCGGTGGGCCCCGCCCTGGGCCAGCATGGCGTCAACATCATGCAGTTCGTCAAGGAGTATAACGCCCGTACCGCGAACGACGTCGGCACCATCATCCCCGTGGAGATCATGGTCTACGCCGACCGTTCCTTCTCCTTTGTGACAAAGACGCCGCCCGCCAAGGACCTGCTGCTCAAGGCGGCCGGGGTCCCCAAGGGTGCATCGGTGGCCAACGAGTTGGTGGGGCAGGTGACCCGCCAGCAGTTGCGTGAGATCGCCCAGGCCAAGATGAAGGACCTGAACGCGGTCGATATCGAGGGCGCCATGAAGCAGATCGAGGGCAGCGCCCGCAGCATGGGGATCAAGATCGTCGACTAGCGGCGACTCGGCATCAAGTGGGAGGGTGACTGGCGTTACCCGTTTGCACCACCAGGAGGAAGCATGGCCAAGCATGGCAGAAAGACCGTTGAGGCGCGGGCACTGATCGACCGCGACGTCGACTATACGCCCGAGCAGGCGGTGGAGCTTCTCAAGAAGGCGGCCTTTGCCAACTTTGATGAGACCGTCGAAGTCCACCTGCGCATGAACGTGGACCCGCGCCAGGCGGATCAGCAGTTGCGCGGCGTGGTGTCTCTTCCGGCGGGTACCGGCAAGGTCGTACGCATCATCGTGTTTGCCGAGGGTGATGCGGCGCGTGAGGCGCACGAGGCCGGGGCCGACTATGTCGGCGTGGATGAGTACGTGCAGCGCATCCAGGATGGCTGGCTCGAGTTCGACGTGGCTGTGGCGATTCCGCAGGTGATGGGCAAGATCGGCCGGCTGGGCCGCGTGCTGGGGCCGCGTGGGCTGATGCCCAACCCGCGGGCGGGCACGGTGGTGCAGCCGCACGACGTCGCGAGCACCATCCAAGAGCTGCGCGGCGGCCGTGTGGAGTATCGTGTGGACCGCAGTGCCAACCTGCACATTCCCATCGGCAAGGTGAGCTTTGCCCCCGAGCAGCTGCTGGCCAACTGGGCCGCGGTGATGGATGCGATTGTGCGGGCCAGGCCGGGGGCGGTCAAGGGCCAGTACATCCGTCGGGTTACGTTGACCGCGACGATGAGCCCGGGCATCAGGATTGACGCCAACGCTGCGCGTGAGATGCGCCCAGCCTAGGGGCACGAGCCCGCGCAGGGGCGATTGGTGCGATTCACAAGTGCATAGAGTCGCTTGCAGCCGATGACAGCAGGAGCGCGGACGCGCTCAAACCTTGTCACAGTGGGAATCCTGCCGAGGCGAAGAACAGTGGTTGCCTCTCAGCGCCATGCTCTGAGGGTGTATCAGGTCTTCGCTCCGGTCGGGGCGAAGACTTTTTTGCGTCGGGAGGAGGTGATACCCTTTGGCGCTCACTAAGGAGAAGAAGCAGTCGCTTGTAGCCGAGTACTCTGAGCGGCTGGATCGTGCCGACGTGGCGATCTGGTCCAACTACAGAGGCGTCAAGGTGGCTCAGTTGGAGTCGCTGCGCAACTCGCTGCGGCAGGCCAGCTCGGAAGTTGTTATCGTCAAGAACACGCTCATGCGCGTGGCGCTCGAGGAGCGCGGCTTGCCGTACGACAAGGAAGTGATGGACGGGCCCTGCGCGGTGACGTTCGTGTACGACGACATCGCCGCTGCCACCCGGGTGGTGCACAACTTTGCCCGCGATAGTGACCAGCGGTTCCAGCTGGTGGGTGGGCTGGTCGGTGGCAAGATCGCCGATTCGGCTCAGGTGCGTGAACTGATGACGCTGCCGTCTCGCGAGGTGCTGCTGGGCCGCGTGGTCGGCGGCATCGCCGCGCCGATCAGCGCGTTCGTGGGCACGCTCAGTGCCATGATTGGTGGCCTGGTCAACGTGCTGAACGCACACCGGGAAAAGTTGGAGGAGGGGACCGCCGGGTGAGGCGTCCCGTTCCGGCCGCGCAGTCGGGTGATGAGAATAGCCCCTCAGGGGAACATGTAAGGGAGGAACTCAGGTGACGAAGGAAGAACTAATCGAGGCAATCGGCAATATGACCGTCCTCGAGCTGGCCGAGCTGGTGCACGCGCTGGAGGACAAGTTCGGCGTGAGCGCGGCTGCCCCGATGGCCATGGCCGTGGCGGGGCCCGCCGTCGAGGCGGAGCCGGAGAAGGAAGAGGAAGAGCAGGTTGAGTTCGACGTGGTGCTCGCCGAAGTCGGCGACCAGAAGATCCAGGTGATCAAGGTCGTGCGCGAGCTGACCAACCTTGGGCTGCGTGAGGCCAAGGCCGTTGTGGATGGCGCCCCGGCGGCCGTTCTGGAGAAGGTCAGCAAGGATGACAGCCAGGCCGCCAAGGAAAAGCTGGAGGCCGTCGGCGCGAAGGTCGAGATCAAGTAGCCTTCCGTCCTGCAGGTTACGAGAACAAAGACCGCCGGGGTTATTCCCCGGCGGTCTCTGTCGTTGTGGGCAGGATAGGACTCGAACCTACGGCCTCCACGATGTCAACGTGGCGCTCTAACCAGCTGGGCTACCTGCCCCTGACGTAGGGCAGTATACGTGAAGGGGCCTGGGAATGCAAGTCGGCGCGTGGTATCATCGCACGGAGCGTGTACGCCGTGACGCCCAAGAGATGGACCGCCAGGAAGGAGCACCGATATGACCGAGATCACTGTGACCCCCCTGCCACTGCCTGACAACTGGGATCCGGGCGTGCGCATGCTGGCCAAAGACACCGAGTATGGGCACTTTCACGAGTCGCGCGCTGCGGCGGCGCTGGCACACCGTCTGGTGGCTAACGGTACCCCGCAGGATCTGGAGCTGGCCGCCGGGGTGTTGGAGGCCACGCTGGCGTGCCAGGAGCAGCGCCCCAACGCGGCCCACTATGGGAACTTTACCTGGATGGCCGAGGACGAGGTCGTCGAGGACCTGAACGCGGTGGAGTTCTGCCTGCGCTCCCTGATCCCGATGATGGTCCAGTACGGAGATCGCCTTCCGGGCGACCTGGCCGAGCGCGTGCGCGAGGCGATTCGCCTCGGCCTGGAAGAGGTCCGACGGCTCGACGTGCTGGTGGCCTACACCAATATCGCCGTGCTCGACGTGGTCAACTCATGCCTGGGCGGAGAGTACCTCGGGGATGCAGCCATCGCCAAGAGGGGTTACCAGAAGCTCGTCGATTGGATCGCCTTTACCGACCAGGCCGGGCATCCGCAGGAGTACAACAGCCCCACCTACTCCGCGGTGACGATCCGCGCCCTCAAGGGGTTGGCGGACCTGGTGCACCATGAGGAGACGCGCATCCGTGCCCGCACCATGGCGGCCCGGTTGGGGCTCAGCGCCGGTCTGCACATCCACCCGGGCACGGGCCGCTGGGCGGGACCGCATTCCCGCGCCTATCAGCCGAGCGTCGTCGGGGAGACGCCACCCGAGGCGGAGATGTTCCGCGGCTGGCTCGAGGATGGCACTCTGCCCCGCTGGCAGGAGGGCCTGCTGGCGCGTGGGCCGCTGCCCAGGACCGTGGAGGAGACGGCCGGCGCGTACAGCGAGTTCGTGTTCAGTACCTATCACTCGCGGTCGTTCGCGGTGGGGGTCACGTCGCAGGCCGCCGGCGGGCAGCCCAACGTCTGCCTGGTGCAGTACGCGCGGCCGGGCGCCGAGCGCCCCGGGGTGCTGTACACGCGCTACCTGGTGAATGACAAGTGGCTGGGCGACACGTACCACGCCACCGATCGCACCAGGTCGCGCAACCTCGTCGACGAGGGCGAGTTCGTCGGGGTGCAGGACGGGCCGCGGGCCATCGGCTTTTACACGCCGGGCAAGATGGCGACCTGTTCCAGCGCCAAGGCTGCCCTGATCTGGACGGATCGCTCCCTCGTTGAGGAGATCTGGGTGGGCGACCGGCGGGTGGAGAGCCTGCCCGCCAAGGTGGAGCCGGGCCAGGTGGTCGTGGTCGGGAGCGGCGGGGCCTATCAGGCGGTGCTGCCTCTGACGGTGACGGACCTGCACCTGGGCGCTCCGCTGCGCCTGGTGGAGATCCATGGCGACCTGGTTCTGGAGCTGACCAATTACCGCGGGCCGGAGAAGCGCTTCTGGGAGCTGGGCTGGCCGGGGGCCTTTTTCCAGGGGCGGCCGCAGTGCGGCTTTTACCTGGAGGTGGCCGAGCGGGACGCCTACCCGAGCGGCAAGGCCTTTGGCCGGGCCGTGGCTTCGGGGACTGTGCGCGAGCATACCGACCTGCCCTTCACTTACGCGGCCGACAAGGGGCGCCTGTGGCGGGCGGAGTATGCCCGCGAGGGACGCTCTCTGAGCCTGGCCGTGGACCTGATGACCTGGCAGGTCAAGGAACGCCGACGCAACAGTGAGGAGATCGGCAAGCCGATGCTCGCCAGCCCCATGGCCGTCGAGGCGCGGGGCGGGGTGCTCGACCTGTGCGGGGCGGCGCTCCGCTGCGGGCCCGAGGCGGCCTGGCTGTACGCCGACCCGGAGGCCAACATCTGGGCGGCCGGCTACCACGGGCAAGAGCCATGCCCGATGCGCCTCACGGTGCCGGGCGGCTCCGTCACGGTCGAGGCCATGGGCACGGGCACCGTCGTGTGGCAGGCCGGCACCGTAACGGTCGAAGCGGTCGGCCAGCGGGGTGTGACCGTGCAGGGCGGCCACCTGGCCTGAGAGGGCGACTGCGGGCACCCGGGCCGGCCCGGGTGCCCGCAGCAGAGGCCATGCCTTCTGACCGGGCAGATTGGCTCAGAGCGGCGCTGGGGCTACAATGAACCTCCGACGCACCGAGCGATCCATGAGGTAAGCCATGTACGTGAACCTGTTGCGACTCACCGTGGAACTGGCCGGGAACCCCCTGCTGTTCCTCGGGTTGGTCGTCCTGCTGCTGGCCTCTTGGGGGCTCATCGTCAGCGCCATCGTCGACATCTGCATCCGGCTCTTTGACATCCAGCCGGACTTGCCGCCCCGCCTGCGCCGCTCGCGGATCACGATATGGCTGTCGCGGCTCAGGCCGTCGCGAACACGTTGATCATATCGCGCAGGACGGCCGCAGACGTCGGTACGGGACCCTTTTCCTCAATGACTGCGCTGATCACGCCCATATAGTCCGTATAGTAGACGACGGCCATATCCCAGCGGCCGGTGCGCGCCAGGACGTGATCCAGCGGCAGCGTTGTGGGGCGCACGGAGAGGGCATAGTCGTCCCCGCGCCACTCCGCCACGGCCAGCAGTTTGATGGCCTCCCCGCGTGCCTGGGCGGCGCGCAGGTCCTCGAGTGAGACGCCGCGGATCCCCTCGACGGTCAGGTCGTCGAGCGTGGTGGGCCGGCGCAGGACGCTGTTGGCGACGATGACCAGCTTGTTGGCCGCGTCCCAGCCGTCCACGTCGAGGG
>JAAZBY010000612.1 GCA_012513595.1 Chloroflexota bacterium | reverse complement strand
CTGGGAGATGTTGAGCCCCGGCCGCGAGAGGACCACCATATGCAGGGAACCGCTCACAGCCCGCGCCTGGAGGGTCTCCAGGGTGCCGTCGGTGGAGCCCCCGTCGACGATGACGACCTCGTCGGGCAGGCGCGTCTGGCGGGCCAGCGAGTCGAGCAGGCCGCCGATCGACGACGCTTCGTTGTAGACGGTGCAGATAAGTGATACCTGGGGAACCATGGCGCCTCCGATGAGTAGTGCCCATTATACGGGCGCCTCGGACGGGTGCCAAGGCCCGGAACCAGAAGAACAAGAGTAACTTACTGCGGTATGTTTTGACAGGTGCCCCTGCGCGGGGCTATAATGGCCTGTATCCAGGTACGTTCCCGAGCCAGATGCTAGTAGACGGATGGGATCATGGCTGTAAGACGCATTCTCACCGCGGAGGATCCCCTCCTGCGGGCCAAGTCAAAAAGAGTGCACCAGTTTGGTGATGCGCTCAAGGACCTCGTCGCCGACATGTTCGAGACGATGTATGCCGCCCAGGGGGTGGGCCTGGCCGCGCCGCAGATCGGCGTGCTGCAGAGGCTCTTTGTGGTGGGCATCCCGGCCGATTATGACGACGACGGCGAACTGATCGATCCGGCCAGGGAGTATGTCCTGGTGAACCCCGAGATCGTCCGGTCTCGCGGGGAGGAGGAGATGGAGGAGGGCTGCCTCTCGGTGCCCGGCTACCGCGGCGTGGTCAAGCGGGCCACCGAGGTGCTGATGAAGGGGCAGGACCTCAACGGCAAGGACGTGCGCTACAAGGTCAGCGGCTTTACGGCCCAGGCCTTCCAGCACGAGCGAGATCACCTGGACGGCATCCTCTACGTGAACCGCGTAGAGTCGGGCGACAAGCTATGGCGGATCAACGCCGAGGGCGAGCCGGAGGAGATCGCCGACGTCCTGGCCGAGGAGGACTAGGCCTCTTCGCCCAACCTCCCGGCCGGCGGAGGCGCTGCCAGCCGGCAGCGACGCGATCTGCCCGGCACATCCCACACCAGACCCCGCCCCACCCTCCCCGGTGGGGCGTTCTTCTTCCCCGGCCCTAACCATCAAGCCCCCGCTTCACCCGGCCCGCGCCGCCCAGCGCGGGCTGCCGGGCGGGCAAAACTGGCCGCAAGATCCCCTCCGATTGCTCGTCTTTTCGAGGCGCTCGAACGTCTATCCTATGTAAGGGCCCTTACAAAGCCAGAAGGAGCGAGCGGTTGGTGTCAGCAAACACACAGCTGGAGCAGTACCTATGGGAGAACAGAGAGCGCTTTTACCGCGTCGCGTACACCTACGCGCGCAGTGAGGCGGATGCCCTCGACATCGTCTCAGAGGCGGCCGTCAAGGCCCTGCGGAAACGCGGCAAACTGAGGGACCCCTCGGCGATGGCTACCTGGTGCTACCGGATCCTGGTGCACACAGCTATTGACTATACCCGCAAGCGCAAGCGCGTGGTGTACATGGACGACATGGAGCCGGTAGACCGGGGTCAGGCGGATCGCTACCCCAACCTCGACCTGCAGGAGGCGTTGGCCCGCCTGCCCGACCCGCTGCGCATCATCGTCATCCTGCGGTTCCTCGAGGAGATGACCATCGCCGAGACCGCCGCGGTACTGCGCCAGAACGTGAGCACCGTCAAATCGAGGCTGTACAGGGCCCTCAAGATGCTCAGGATAGACCTTGATGAGCAAGCAGCCACCACAAAAGGAGACACAGCCTGTGAATGAGCAGCGCCTCCGCGAGCTTCAAAAAGAATACGCCAAGATTGATATCCCCAAGGAGTTGGACACTGTGATGCGCAAAGCAATCGCGAGCAATCCCCCCGCCCCGCGCCGCCCCCTGATCTGGCTGCGCAGTGCGGCAATGGTGACCGCTGTGGCCGTCTTTATGTTCGTCGCGGCGATCAATGCCGTGCCTACCCTGGCCCAGTCGTTGGAGGACGTCCCCGTCCTGGGGCCTATAGTCCAGGTGCTGACCTTTACGCGTCTGGCGGCCTCCAGCGAGGAGCAGGCCTACGAGGTCAATATCGAGGTTCCGAGATCCAGGGGATGGGCGACACGTCTCTACAGGAGAGCCTGAACGACAAGTACCGCGCCGAGGCGGAACAGCGCTATGCGCAGTTCATGGAAGAGATCGGCGGGCTGACCAACGGGCAACTGGCGCACAAGGCGCTCGACGCCGGCTACATCGTCAGGGTGCAGAACGGGCCGCTCCTGGTCATCGAGCACTGGGTGGTAGAGACCATGGCCTCAGGCGCCGAGAGCGTGGACTATGACAACATCGACACCGAGCGTGGCCTGCTGCTGACGCTGCCGGGCCTGTTCAAGGATGATAGCTACGTGCAGACCATCAGCACCTACATCCGCGAAGAGATGAAGGCGCAGATGGCCGCCAGCGAGGAAAAGGTGTACTTTTTGGGGGAGGACGATCCGGCGGGCTTCCGCGAGATCGCCGCTGACCAAGAGTTCTACGTCAATGCCGATAGCAAGCTGGTGATCGTCTTTGACGAGTACGAGGTAGCCCCCGGGTTCATGGGCGTGGTGGAGTTCGAGATCCCCACAGAGGTGATCGCGCCCGCGCTGCAGGGGAGCGAGTACATCAAGTAAGGGCTGGGCAGGAAGCGCGGAGGGGGGTGCCACAGGGCACCCCCCTCCGTCTTTAATCCCTTTCACTTGCCGGGTCAGCCCCGGGCGCCGCAGACTGCGCGCTACCCCGCCTGCTCAGGTGCCTCCGCGACCCTCAGGAGCGCGCCCAGGTCGGCGGCCCGCTCCAGGATGACCTGGGCGCCGGCCCGCTCCAGCTCCTCACGGCGGGCGACCCCGCTGAGAACGCCGACGGCGTAAGCCCCCGCGCTCCGCGCTGCGCGCATGTCCATCACGGTGTCGCCGACCATGGCGCAGGCCTCCGGCGAGACGCCCAGCCGCGCCGCGGCGCGCCGCACCGGCTGCGGGTGCGGCTTCATGAACCAGACGTCCTGCCGCGTGACCACCACCCGGAAGAGGTCCCCCAGGCCGGCCCGTTCCAGGATGGCCTCCGCGTCGCGGCGCGCCCGCGTCGTCACGATCGCCAGGAGATAATCCCCGCGCAGGCCCTGCAGCATGGCCCCGGCGCCCTCGAGCAGGGCGCTGTCTGCCCGGGTGGCCACCCCGCGCGATCGGCGCACCCGGTCGGCCAGGCCCTGCAGGGCCCGGTCAATGCCCAGCCGCTCGAGCGCGGCCACGGCATAGTTCATGGGCATCTCGGCGGCCAGCACCAGCCGGCGCCCCAGGGCGCGGGCGTCCAGCCGCCTGGGCAGGATCCTGAGCCTCTCCAGCGCCTCACCGAGGAGATCTCCCCAGCGGTTGGAGGTCGCGATCAGGGTGCCGTCCAGGTCAAACAGGATGGCGCGGATCCCCGGCGGCCAAGCAGGTGCATCGCCCATGTCAGGTTGCCTTTCCCCTGGCAGGTTCCTCAGTGAAAGCGGCGGCGGAGTTCCGCCTCAACGTCTTCCCAGCGCAGGCCGCGCTCGGCCAGCATCACGAGAAGATGATAGACGAGGTCGGCCGACTCGTACAACACCCGCTCGTCATCCTGCATGGCCCCGGCCAGGGCCACCTCGACGGCCTCCTCGCCGACCTTCTTGAGAATCTCCAGGCGGCCGGCGGCAAGCAGCCGGCAGGTGTAGGAGCCCTCGCGCGGGTGCGCCAGGCGGTCGCGGATGGTGGCGCTCAGGGTTTCGATGGTGTCGCTCACGTGTCCTCCTCGCGCTTGGGGGGCCGCAGGGCCCGGAAGAAACAAGATACCTCGCCGGTGTGGCAGGCCGGGCCGGCGGGGTCCACCAGGAGGAGCAGGGTGTCGGCGTCGCAATCGACGCGGATCTCGCGGACGGCCAGGGTGTTGCCCGAGGTTGCGCCCTTGTGCCAGAGCTCCGCGCGGGAGCGGCTCCACAGCCACACCTGTCCCTCGCGCAGGGTGCGCGCGAGCGCGGCGCGGTTCATCCAAGCGACCATCAGCACCTGCCGTGAGGCGGCGTCCTGGATGACGGCCGGCAGCAGGCCCCGCGCGTCCCAGCGGAGGTCCTCGATCGCCACCGCTGGCAAATCCATCTCCATGGTGCGCCTCCTCCTACGGGCGTATCGGCAGGCCGCGCTCACGCAGGTAGTTCTTTACCTGGCCAACGCTCAGCTGCCGGAAGTGAAAGAGCGAGGCGGCCAGCGCTGCGCTGGCCTTCCCCTCGGTCAGGACGTCGTAAAAGCTCTCCAGGCTGCCGGCCCCGCCCGAGGCAATCACCGGGATCGATACAGCCTCGGCCACGGCGCGGGTAATGTCCAGGTCATAGCCGGCCTGGGTGCCGTCGTTGTCCATGCTGG
>JAAZBY010000611.1 GCA_012513595.1 Chloroflexota bacterium | reverse complement strand
GGCAGGCGCATGCCCGAGGCGATGTAGAGCATCTCCCACATGAGGGCCAGGCCGTTGGCGGCCGTAGCGGTCATGACGCGGGCGCCGGCGGCTGAGGCGCCGACGCAGGCGCTCATGGCGGCGTGCTCGCTCTCGACGGGCACGAACTCGGTGTGGACGATGCCATCGGCGACGTACTGGGAAAAGTTCTGCACGACGGCGGTCTGCGGGGTAATGGGGTACGCCGCGACGACGTCGGGCTCAATCTGTCGCATAGCCTGCGAGACGGCGTTGGCCCCGTCCAGCGGCATGTACTTGCTTTCGACCATGGTATTTCCTCCGTGCGCTAGGAAGAGCGGTGGCGCTATTCCGCGTCCGCCTGGGCTTCAGGCACCATCTGGATAACCTTGCCCATCTCACCGGTGACGGAGTGGGCCTTCTTGACGTTCACAGGGCAAGCCTGGGCGCAGATGCCGCAGCCCTTGCAGTGGTCATAGTCAAACCCTTTGACCTTGCCATCCACGATGGGGATCGAGGCATCGGGGCAGACGATCCAGCAGATCAGGCACTGCGTGCACTGTTCCTCGTCGCGGACGGGCCGCAGGGTGCGCCAGGTGCCGGTGATGTAGGTAACCGAGTTGCCCGGCGTGTTGACCACGCCGCCGACCGCGACCTCGGTCCAGGGCAGGTCCAGCCGAGGGGCTTGCTTCTTATCCGACATGACATTTCCTCCGTGCTGATTGCTTTGCGCCGAGCCGGGAGCGCCTCAGGCGCTCGGCGTCGCAGGCCAGGAGACCAGCCATCGAGCGGCTAGCCCTGGACGCACTCGTTATAGGCGCGCTCGAGGGCGCGGACGTTGGCCTGCACGATCTCGGGCCGCAAACGGCTGCCGAGGGACGCCTTGGTCACTTCGATGGCTGACTCGAGGCTGACAAAGTCAGCCGCCCGGGCGACGACGGCGAGCATCATCGTGGAGGGGATGTCGCGGCGTAGCTCCTCGAGGGCGATCTTGGAGGCGTTCACGCACCAGACGGTGCCACCGTGGAAGTTCAGCTTGCGGCGGATGGTGGCGGGGTCGTCGGCCGTGTTGATGATGATGATGCCGTCGGCAGCCAGACCCTCGGTCATGTTCTCGATGCCGATCAGGTTGTCGTTCACGATGATGATCATGCCGGGCTCCAGGATGGGGCAGTGGAGCTCGATCGGCTCGGCAGAGATGCGCGTGTACGACTTGATGGGGGCGCCCATACGCTCGGACCCGTACTCCGGGAAGGCCTGGAAGTACTTGCCCGTGCGCATGGCCGCTTCGGCGAGGAGTTCGCCGGCGGTGACCACGCCCTGGCCGGCGCGGCCGTGCCAGCGGATCTCGGTCATCTGGCTCATCGTTGACACCTCCGATTGTGGATGTACAGACAGGCGCAGCATGGCGCTGCACGCACCAAGGCCGCGCAAGTGGCCCTGGCCACCCGCGCAGCCCGCACGCGGAACTGACGTCGGGTGCATTGTAGGGCCTGGGGAGGGATGTGTCAAAAGGACGGGGAAGGAGTGACGTTTGACACATCCGTATACCGCGGATACACTCCGTTGAGGCTCGCTATTCCTGTAATGAATGCGCACGACCCGTACTCTGGACGATATGCCGCGGTAGACTGTTCCCCGCTCGGGTTATCGTACCATCTCCTCGAAGGAGGCAAAGGACGCCATGTCACGCACTGCACTGGTCTGCGGGGCAGGTGGCTTTATCGGCGGGCACCTGGTCACCAGGTTGAAGGCCGAGGGCTACTGGGTCCGCGCGGTGGACATCAAGGAACACGAGTTCGCCATGCCGCCAGCGGATGAGTTCCTGCTGCTGGACCTCCGTGAGGAGGAGCAGGCGCAGGCCGCGCTGGCGCTGAACGGTGGCCGGTTCGACGAGGTCTATCAGCTGGCCGCCGACATGGGCGGGATGGGCTTTATATCCACCGCCGAGTGCGAGATCATGCGCCACAACGCGCTGATCAACAGCCACATGATCCACTACTCGGCGTTGGCCGGCGTGCCGCGCTACTTTTACTCTTCGTCGGTGTGCGTGTACCGCGATATGGCCCCCGACGAGCCCGAGATGGGTGAGGAGGGCGCCTACCCGGCCCAGCCCCATAATGAGTACGGCTGGGAAAAGCTATACGCCGAGCGCATGGCCCAGACCTACGCGCGCCACTACCCGATCCAGGTGCGCATCGCCCGCTTCCAGAACACCTACGGCCCCTACGGCACCTGGACGGGCGGGCGCGAGAAGGCCCCGGCGGCGATCTGCCGCAAGGTGGCCGAGATCGAGGACGGCGGGACGATCGAGGTGTGGGGTGACGGGACGGCCATCCGGTCCTATACTTACGTCAGCGACCTGGTGGACGGCATCTACCGCCTGACCCACTCAGACCTGCAGGGGGCCTGTAACATCGGCTGCCCGCAGTACGTTTCAGTAAACGAGCTGGTCGAGACGGTGGCCCGCGTGGCGGGCAAGACGGTGCACATCCGGCACGTCGAGGGGCCG
>JAAZBY010000610.1 GCA_012513595.1 Chloroflexota bacterium | reverse complement strand
TGCCAATCCTGTCCATCCTGCCAATCCTGTCCATCCTGCCAATCCTGTCCATCCTGCCAATCCTGTCCATCCTGCCAATCCTGTCCATCCTGCCAATCCTGTCCATCCTGCCAATCCTGTCCATCCTGTAAATCCTGTCAATCCTGTAAATCCTGTCTGTCCTGTCCATCCTGTCCATCCTGTAAATCCTGTCGATCCTGTAGATCCTGTCCTTCTTCCCTTCCCGGCCCTGGCGGGAGGCGCGGGGTCCGCGGGGCCTCCTTGGCCGGCGCAGGCGAGTCTGCTATACTACAGAAAGGTGCGGTCTATGCGCTCCACGGTGCCGGTAGAGAAGTGGATGCCATGCTGAACGAGGAGACCCTCGTCGCCCGGGCCGCGGACGGCGATGTCGACGCTTTCAATCGCCTGGTGCTGGAATACCAGCAGCTGGCCTACAACGTGGCCTACCGCATCCTCGGTAACGAGGACAAGGCCATGGATGCCACGCAGGACGCCTTCCTGCGCGGCTTTCGCGCGTTGTACCAGTACCGCGGCGGCTCCTTCAAGGCCTGGCTGCTCCGCATCGTCACCAATTGCTCCTACGACCTGCTCCGCATCCGCCAGCGGCGCCCCACCACGCCGATCGACGACCTCCTCGAGGACGACGAGCACTCCACCCTCGTCGAGGACCCCTCCGACGGCCCCGAAGACCTCGTCCAGACGCAGGAACTGGCGGTCTCCCTCCAGCGCGCGCTCGACACGCTGCCCCCCGACCAGCGCACCGTCCTGGTCCTGTCGGACGTCGAGGGCCTGAACTATGAGGAGATCGCCGCGGTGACCCTGGTGTCGCTGGGGACGGTCAAGTCCCGGCTGAGCCGGGCGCGGGCCAAGATGCGCGACTATCTGCTGGCCCATCGGGAACACTTGCCGGCGGGGTTCCGTCTTAGCGATGAATCCTGACGACTGTAACAATGATGATCGCATAGGAATGGACGATGCCGAGGCTCCTAGGGCTGCGTAACCGAACCGAACACCGCTTTGCGCGCGCGCGCCTGTCGACCTACCTCGACGACCGCCTGCCGCGCGGCGAGCGTGAGCGCCTGAGCCGGCACCTGGCCGGCTGCGCCGCCTGCCAGGAGGACCTCGCCACCCTGCGCGCCACGGTGGCCGCGCTGCGGCAGATGCCGCGCCTGGCGGTGCCGCGCTCCTTTGTGCTTTCCGCCGAGGCCCGCGCTGAGCAGGCCCGCCAGCGGCGCTGGAACAACGCCTTTGGCACGCTGCGCACCGCCACGCTGGTGGCGGCCAGTCTGCTGATGGTCCTCATCGCCGGTGACGCCTTGCTGGGCACGGCCATGGCCGGGGTGCCCGTGCCGATCGTGGCGCCCGAGGCGGCCCCGGCCGCGGCGCCAGAGGCCGCGGGCCCGGGCGAGCAGACCGCTCTGCCGGCGGCGCCGCCCATGATGATGGCCGCCGCCGCGCCGGAGGCCACCGAGCCCGTCGCCCCGGACGAGGCCCGCGCAGGGCCCGCCGGCGCCCCGGCTGAGGCCCCGGATGAGGCCCCGGCTGAGGATCTGCCCGCCCGCTCCGCGCCGGAGCCGACCGCAGCCGCCGAGCTGGGCGTGGCGCCCACCGCCCCCTCCGCCGCGGAGCCCCCCGCCCCCTCCGTGAGTGAGCCGCTGCCCTCCGCCCCGCCCGGCATGGACGGCGGGGGCGAGGGCTTGCTGGCCGCGCCGCCCACGTCCGGCGCCACCACCAGTGTGACGGTCCCTGGCGCCGTGGTCGAGTCCCCCTCGGGCCTGCAGGATCCCGGGCAGCTGACGCCCACCCCCGCGCCCGCCCCGACGGCGCAGCCCACTCCCGGGCCGACGGCAGCCGCCGAGGCCGCCCCGGCCGCCCTGGCCACCGAGCCAACCAGCGGGCCAGATGCGGCCAGCGGCCCCGCCGGCGCGGAAAACGCCTACGGCAGCGCGGCGCCGGCAGTAGCGGCGGCGGCCCCGCTGCCCGAGCGCGATGGGCAGGGGCAGGCCCCGGCGTCCACGGGCAGCGCCGCGCCCGCCGCGTCAGCGTCTGAGTCTGGCGCGTCGGCCGAGCGGGTCTACGGCCTGGCCGCCGAGGAGGCCTTGGACCTCTGGCAGGCCATGCGCCTGGGCGGCGCGCTCACCTTCGGCGTGCTGCTGGTGCTCCTCTCCGGCACGGTCTGGACGGGTCACCAGCGCCGCCTGTAGCGCGCCCCACGGCCGCCGGGTCGCAGCATCACGACCTGCGGCGTCTTCCGCCCGTGAGCGCATCACGACCTCCGGGGTCTTCCGCCCGTCTTCGGGCGGGACCCCGGAGGTCTAAAGGCGGCGT
>JAAZBY010000609.1 GCA_012513595.1 Chloroflexota bacterium | reverse complement strand
ATCTGGGGAGCGAGGGACGGCGCTGCGCCCTGGCCGTCGTGGTGGAGCGCCTGCCCGCCGGTTTTCCGGCGGAGTCTCGTCCTCTGCTCCTCGACTGGGCGCTCGAGTGGGCCGAGGACGCCGCCGAGGCCAAGCGACAGATGCTGGCTGCGCACGTGCGCTGGTACTCCCGCTTCGAGGGGGACTACGTCGACGTGCTCCAGCCCAAATTGGAAACGCTATCTGCACAGGGTCAACTGGCGCAGTGGCTTGCCCAACCCTCGACGCCTGCCCAACTGGCCGAGATGGCCCAGCGCCTGCTTCCTGCACTGCGCGGCCTGGAGACGCTGGACGAGGCGCTGGCTGCCGCCGCGCGCTTTGCCGGCGAGGATGTGCGACGCTGGTTTGACCAGGGTCACCCTCCTGACATCGAGAACCTGCTGATTGCCGCCGCCGTCTTCAACGGGGCCGCCTACGACGGCGTGGCGGAGGCGGCCCTGCGCCTCGACCGCCTCCTCACGCCGGAGTCCCAGGAGGCCGAGCCGCCGCCCAGACCGCCTTCTCGCTTCCGCCCGTCAGACCACAAATTGATGCGGCTGCAGGCGATCCACGCTCATCTGGAGCAAGCGGCCGAGCGCAGCCACTATGGCGAGGTGGTCCAGGAGGTCGTGAAGCTGGACAATCCAGGCTGGCAGGAGGCTGCCCTGCGCTTTGTGTGGGGGTTCGACGTCTACCAGGAGGCCCTGCTGCAGTGGCTGGAGGACTACGCCCATGGACCGCGGTCAAGCCTGCGCGTGCGGGCGGCTGCCGCCGTGGGAGCGCTCGCCCGCAGCAATCTCGCCACGATCGAGGGGAAGCTGCTGCGGCGCTGGGCGAACAGCGGCGCCCCCCGCCTGCGCCGCGCAGCCGGCCAGGCCCTGGGCATCGCCATGTGGGACGAGGTACAGGCGCCGGCCGCAGCGCGTCTGCTGCACCACTGGGCCGGCCAGCGCGACAACGTGCAGCTGCAGTGGACGGCCGCCGCCGCCTACTCCGGCCTGGCGGGGCTGCGCTTCCCGCAGCAGACCTTCGCCGACCTCAAGCTGCTGGCCGCCTCCTGCCACGCCGAGCCCAGCCTGCTGGAGCCGATCCTGCGCGCCGTGCTCAACGCCTACTCGGCCGCCTTCCAGCAGCCGGAGAGGCGCCTGGCCGTGATCACCGAGCTGTGGGAGTGGAGCGGCGAGGAAGTCACGCGGCGCAGCGAGGCGGAACAGGCCCGCTCGCTCCAGCGTACGGCGCTGCTCGCCTTCTGGCTGCTGCTGTGGCCGCAACGGAGGGACGCGTTGTGGAGGCAGGCGGTCACCGATTTCGGCGTGCCCGGCGAGATGCAGGACATGGCGGTGGACCTGATGCGCCGCGCCTTCCGCTTCCGCCAGCCCAAGGGCAGCGTGCGCGACGGCATGCACCCACGGTCGACGGCGCGCGACGGGCTGCATGCGCTGATCCTGGAGACGGCGCGGCAGGCCGACGCCGACCTGGCGGCGTATCTGGCCGGGCTGCTCAGCGCGCTGGTGGCGGCGTGCCAACAGGAGGGAGAAGCGGGCGCCGATGAGCTCGACCGCCTCTTCTACTACGCCGGCGGTTGGGAGGACGCCAAGGCTGCGGCCCCCTCCCTGGTTAACATTCTGCTCTAGGCGCCGGCCCCGTTTGGGGTTCCGGCGAAGCCCCGCGACAGCGGACTGCCGCGTCACAGATTGGGTACGAAAGGAGCACTCTCGATGGCTGTCGAATCACAAAGCGCGAAGCTGTACCGCAAGGAACCCATCCGCCGGCGCTTTTTCGGCCTCAAGGCCGCGCGCCCGCGCGCCGAGCCGGGCACGGTGGTGGTCCTGACCGGCGGCCAGGCGCCCATCGTCCTGTGGCCCGGCCAGAAGAGCACGCCGGGCGAGGCCGCCTGGAACAAATACGACACCATGTATACGATTGACACCGGCCGCCGGGAGTTCGCCATGAACGATGTCCTGGTGCCGGCCAAGGGCGGCGACGTGCATTTCCGCGTCCACTTCTCGGCCAGCTATCGCATCAGCGACCCCGTCCTGATCATCGAGGAGGACATCGTTGACGCCCGCCCCATCCTGATGCGCGTCCTGACCGAGTCCATCAGCCGCATCACCGAGAAGTTTGACATCGAGGAGGTGGAAGAGGCGCGCAACGCCGTGCGCGACATGCTGGACAAGGGCAAGTT
>JAAZBY010000608.1 GCA_012513595.1 Chloroflexota bacterium | reverse complement strand
GGTTGATGCAGCGCAGCAGGGTGGACTTGCCCGAGCCGCTGGGCCCGATGATGACGATCACCTGGCCGCTGAGGATATCCAGCGAGACGCCGTTCAGCGCCTGCACCTTGCCGTGGGTGAAGGCCTTGTAGACCTCCCGGATCTGGATGATGGGCTGCTCGTCCGCGGGGGACGGTGCCGGCATGGTCATGGGGTGCTCCTTCAGCGGTCGAACTTGCTCTTGGACTCGATGTGCTCCACCACGCGCGAGGAGAAGAGGGTGAGCACCAGGTAGCACAGCGCCACCAGGATCCAGGTGTCAAAGCTCAGGAATGTGCGGGCCATGTACTCGCGGCCGCGGCGGGTGAGGTCAGAGACGGCCAGCACCGACACAAGGGACGAGTCTTTGAGCAGGGCGACGAACTCGTTGCCCACCGGCGGGAGGATGACGCGCACCGCCTGCGGCAAGATGACATAACGCATGGCCTGCACCGGGGTCATCCCCAGGGAGCGGGCCGCCTCGACCTGGCCGTGGTGGATGGAGGAGATGCCGGCGCGGAACACCTCCGAGCCGTAGGCGCCGTAGCAGATGGTCAGGCCCAGGACGGCGGCGGCGTACGGATCCAGGCGTGCGGCGATGATCGCGTCGGCCTGTGGCTGCAGTGAGGGGGAGATGGCGGCCAGGGCGTTGCCAAAGCCGTCCAGCACCTGTGGCAGGGCGAACCAGATGAACAGCAGCTGGACGAGCAGCGGGATGCCGCGGATCAGTTCCACGTAGAGCGACGAGATGGCATAGATGACGCGGTTCTTGGAGATGCGGCCCAGGCCGCCGAGCAGGCTGACGAGCAGGATAAAGACGAAGGAGGTGGCCACCAGCCGCAGCGTGACCAGGATGCCGTCAGCAATAAAGAGCCAGATCTCCAGGAAGGGGTAGGGGCGCACCTTGGTGAGGAACCAGATCAGGAAGGCCACGGCAAAGACCAGGTGCCACCAGGAGAACACGCGCTGAAGGGTCTCGCCGCGCAGGCTCCACAGCGCCCAGGCACCGGCCAGGGCGCCGGCCAGGGCCACGAACAACCCCACGCCGGGGACCAGGGCGCCCTCGGCCAGGCTGTAGAGGCGCTCACTAAAGTCGAAGGCGTGTGCCCAGGCCAGGGGCAGGCAGGCCACGGCCAGGAAGGCCACGTTAGCGCCCGGGGCGATCCAGCGGGTTGCCAGGGTGCCCCGGCGGAGCGACGCGGACGCCAGGGCCAGCAGGTAGACGGCCGCCAGGAGCGGGATGGCCAGAGTGATGACAAAGCCGGCCTGCTGCCCGAGGGAAGCAGCCCACGTGCCGATGCGCCACAGCCAGGCCCAGCCGGACGAGCCCCCCTCGGTGGGCGCCACGACGATCTGGACGTCCTCGAGCGTCGTCTTGGGTTGAGGGCGGGTCTGGTTGTACTTTTGCCCGGCCAGGAGGCCGTCGGCCTCAACCACGAGGGCGGTGCCGTCGGCAAAGCGCGTGGTGGCCTGGGTGATGCGGTTGGGGAAGAAGGGCAGCAGGTACCCGACCACGATGAGCAGCCCGCCGAGGGCCATGAGCCACAACATCCTGTGCACCTGGGGCGTCCATCCCGTCGGTTGTGCGTCAGAATTCCCTTCAGCCATCAGTCCCACCACATCCTCCCAGGGCCGAACCGCCTGGCGCTGCTAGCGGTAACGCGGCGGGGCCTGTGCCAGCATGTTTGCCGCGCACAAGCCCCGCTGCTTGCCGTTCGCTGGTGACGTCACCCCGGCGGGCCCGGCGTGCTGTGGGCCGCCGGAGTGACCCTGTCGCTGTCAGTACCTAGTTACCGCTGATCCACTTGGCGTAGATCTGGTCGTAGGTGCCGTTGTCCTTGACCTTCTGCAGCCCCTCGTTGAAGGAGGCCAACAGGTCGGCGTTCTCGCCCTTGCGCACGAGCAGGCCATAGTACTCGTCGGTGAGGATATCGCCCACGATCTTGAGCTTGCCGGCGAACTGGTCGGAAGCGAGGGCAAAGTCGGCGGCCACCGGGGTGTCGACGACGACGGCGTCGAGGTTGCCGTTGACCAGGTCGAGCAGGGCCAGGTCGATGGAGTCATACTCCTTGAGCGTGGTGCCCTCGATATCCTGGATGGTGAAGGCGCCGGTGGTGCCGATCTGGGCGCCGGCGGTCTTGCCGACGAGGTCGTCGCCACCGGTAATCGCGGCCTCATCCGCGCGCACGACGACGGCCTGGCCGGCGTTCACGTACGGGTCGGAAAAGTCGTAGACGGGGGTGCGCTCGTCGTTGATGGTGACGGCGGACATGATGGCGTCATAGTCGCCGCTTTCGAGGCCGGCAAAGATGCCGTCCCAGGCGGTGTTTTCGAACTTGACCTGGAAGCCCTGGACGTCGGCGATGGCGTTGAGGAGGTCGATGTCGAACCCAGCGATGTTCTTGTTCTCGTCGACGAACTCCATGGGCGGGAAGGCCGCGTCGGTGGCGACGATCCAGGTCTTGACGGAGCCGGATTCGGCAGGAGCGGAGCAGCCGGTGACGGTGAGCAGCGCGGCCAGGGCCAAGAAAAGAACGGCAGAGAGAGAGCGCTTCATGGATGTCCTCCTGACAGGCATGGAGAAGGGGCACGCAGGCGACGGTGGACGGCGAACCCCAAGCCGAGTAAGGCGCCGCCATGGCGCGAGTGGTTGCGAGGCCGCTCAGCCTCACAATAGGGCACATTGTAGCACACATTGGCCGGCAGGGAAACCCGGGGGGGGGGCGGGGGGGCAGCGACTCGAGGCCCGGGCCTTTTGGCCTCTGCGATCGGCGACCGCGGCTCAGATCCGGGACTGGTGGACAAGTCCATAGGATTGACAGGATTGACAGGATTCACAGGATTCACAGGATTTTAGGGGTTCTGGATATGGTTGGTCCCGTTTGCTCAGAGCATCTGTCGCTACAATAGTGTTCAGATCCTGTTGATCCTGCCCTTTTCCTCTTCCCGGGGCCAGCTCGCGCGATGGCCGGGCAGGACACGACCCGCGGTTCGCGCAGGAACCTTTGGGCGATACAGCCATTCTGGGCAAAGCTATGGACATGCTCGAGACATGCTGCTATGATATGGTCAATCCGGGC
>JAAZBY010000607.1 GCA_012513595.1 Chloroflexota bacterium | reverse complement strand
TGTCCTTCCGCGACGTGATCGGGCGCTGGATCGACATGATCCCCTGCGACCGCATCCTCTACGGCAGCGATGCGGGCGGCCTCACCGCCTGCGTGCACGACGCGATCACCCGGCAGGGCCTCGCGGAGGCCCTCGAGGAGCGGGTGGAACGGGGGCTTTTCTCGCGGCGCATGGCGCTGGAGATCGCGGATGCGGTCCTGTGCTCCAACAGCATCGCCACCTATGGGCTGCAGTTGTCCGCGGCTTCGCCTGCCGTACGATGAAGGGAGTATCCGGACCCATGGATCTACTGGAGCGCTGCACCGCCGAGGGCCTCCTGGTTACCGTGACGCCGGCGCGCACCGGCGAGCAGTTGCTGCGCCTGTCCCTGCCGTTTCCAGCCGGCTACCTGACGGAAGGCATGGGCCTGCAAGTCACCGCCGAAGGGGCGCGGTCAGCCGCCGCGGTGCGCGTGTTGACCTGGCATCCGAGCGACGGGAGTGCCCCCCGGACTGCGCGCCGGGCGCTGGTCACCTTTCCTCTGCGCTTTGGCGCGGGTGGCGCCCACCGCCTGGTCCTGCG
Source organism: Chloroflexota bacterium (assembly GCA_012513595.1). Next base: position 1,068 of record JAAZBY010000607.1, on the reverse strand, counting down.
TGCGACGGAAGCCCAGGAGTTCTCCGCCACCCCGTTCCCCACCGAGGTGGTGTGGGAGGACGATACGCTGGCTGTGCACCGCCACGGCGAGCCCTGGCTGCATCTGAGGCTCCTGGCCCCGCCCCACGATGCCAGCGCCCCGCTCACCTGGGAGACGGTCGAGGAGAGCCCCTTTTACGTCTGGCAACGCCTGACGATTGCCGATGCCGTGTGGCCCCGGCGGATCGAGGTGCGCATGGACTGCCTGGGCACTGTGGTGGCCGTCGCGCACCTGCAGCCCTGCGAGGTCGGTGATGGCTGGATGCCGGACTTGGGTTGGGAACTGGAGGCCACCGCGGTAGAGGCACGCCTCGTTGGCGACGGCGCGGATGCGGTTGGCCCCCAGGGGGTGACGCACTCCTTCGCGGATGGCAGCCCGTGCCGCCTCGAGTGGCAGGGGGCGGAGCGCTGGAGCGTGGAGCACCCGGCGGCGCCGCACAAGCGCCGCGGCGGGGTGGAGGTCTCTCTTCACAGCGGACAGCTGGCCTACCGCTACTGGCGCGGTCGGCTTGCCGACCGCATCCCGATGCAGGAAAGGGCCTGGCGGCGGGCAGAGATCATCGTCGCGCCGGAGCACCTCGCGCCCCTGACGCCCACGTTGCAGTCATCCCACGTGTGGCAGGTGGACTCGGTCTTCTGGGACCACCTGTACGACACCGGCTCTCCGCCGGATGTGGACGGCGTGCTGCAGCAGTCCCTGGAGTACCACCACCGGGCCATCGACCGGTCCGCGGCTGTGGGGGACGACTGGGGGAATGTCACTGCCTACAGCGACGATAACCCGCACGGCGCGGTGATGGGCATGAACCGCCTGAACCACGGCGTGCCGATCTTCGAGGAGGGTTACCGCAGCGGGGACGCCCGGCTCCTAGAGACGGCGGTCGCCTGGTGCGACAACTTCCACGACTTGTCCATATGGTGGGGCGAGCCCGGGCATGGGGGGACGCGCTACAACAACATCCGCGCCATGCAGCGTACGCCGCCCGACGACGACACGCACTTTATGTGGCGCTCGAACAGCGCCGTGGA
>JAAZBY010000606.1 GCA_012513595.1 Chloroflexota bacterium | reverse complement strand
CTCTTCCGTGATACGGCCCCACGGAGAGTAGGGGCTGGTGACGCCCTGGCTCACCGCGCCCTGGCCCAGGTAGACGACGTTGTTGATCGTCTCACGGTCCAGCGCGTGCGAGAGGCCCAGCTTAAACTCGCGGGTGCGGAACAGCGTGCGGATCTCGGGGTCCTTGTGCTCCCAGTTAAAGATGAACATGGGGTCGCCGCCACCGCCGACCTTCCAGAGGATCATGCGGTAGTTGCCCTGCTCCTCGGCCGTCTTGATCTCCGTGAAGGCGTCGAAGGTGATGCTGCGGGCCATAAAGTCGACCTCGCCGCCCACGATGCGCAGCGGCACAACGCGCATGTCCTCGACCTGGGTATGCACCCACTTGTCCAGGTACGGCAGCTGCTTCCCGTCGGGGTCCACCTTCCAGTAGTAGGGGTTCCGCTCGGCCACCAGCCGCTGCCCGGGGACGTATTCGACCGTCTTCCAGGCGCACAGCACGGGCAGATCGGGGTTGCAGTAGATCATACCGGTGGCGCTGGGGAACTTTTCCTGCAGCAGGGCATAGTCCTTGATCTCGGGGTTGTACTTGGGGTGCAGCGTCTTGAGGTAGTGCGCTGGCGAAAAGTGGTACATGTACCCGCCCGAGATCGGTCCGCCGGTGTCCCAGAACAGCCAGTGCGGCTTGTGGAACTTGCACTTGAAGGTATAGTCGTCGATCACCTCGACGGCCATCGATTGCTGTTCTGTGATGGTGTAATAGGGCTCCGGGTAGCCGGCATCCTTGTTGAGGACCAGGTCTTCCCACCAGAAGCGGAACGCCTCGGAGGTGAGGGGCTCGCCGTCCGAGAACCTCATCCCCTTGCGCAGGGTGAGGGTGATCTCGTCTCCCGTCTCGTTGTACTGGTGGCTCTCGACGATGTTGTCCTCGATGACGGTGGCATCCGGCGACCACATGGCGCCGCCGTCATACAGGTACTGGTTGTTCCAGGCGCTGTAGCTCTCCCCAACGTTGAGCAGGCGGACCTCGCCGCCGTAGACGCCGATCTCGTCGATCGGAGTCAGCACGCGGGGGTTGAGCGGCAGGCGCTCCTCGAGCGGCGGAAGCTTGCCCTCGGAGACCTGCGCGGCCAGTGCGGGGGCCTCCTTGGCGGTGGCCGCTGGCGCGGCGGTGGTGGGTTGCCCGGCGGGGGCTCCGCCCGCAGGCACTTCGCCGCCGGGTGCTCCGCCCGCGGGTGCCGGCGTGGTGGGAGTGCACGCTGCGGCGATAGTGCCGGCCGCTACGAGCGTGGAAACGCGCAGGAAATCACGACGCGACAACGATGGTCCGAACATGGTGCTGTCCTCCAGGTTCTGCGCAAACACACATCGCCGAAAGACGTCGCACTTACACGGACACGCTATCTAATCCGGAACACAGGCGGCCACAATGGGGCCAGCCGTCCCTCCGCACCGCTGCCGATGGCAGCCCCCCCTCTGCCCTCCTTTCCTGGCCCCACCACCCGCAAGAGAGCCCATCCACCACGCGCACGGGCCTCGGCTGCGTTTGGAACGACCAATGCCAACATTCTACTTGCGATGCTACGTCTATGTCAAGCGAAAACGCTTACCGCCCCTCGGTCGGGCTAGGCGAGGGTGCCGCCATGTACACCCCTTCCTCTGCCACCATTGACAAGCCCCGTCCGTTATGTTATCCTGAGCGTGTGGAGCATCGCTGTTCACAAGGTCCCGACCTGCGCCTGCGGACGGGGCCGGCGCTGGCAGCCAGGCCCGCCGCACGAGCATCGGAACCGGGAAGGAAGCGGCCATGAAGCCCATCAGCATCTGGTACGTCGCCGCGGCCATCTTTGTCGGCCTGGTGCTCATTGTGGCCAGCGCCGCCCACGTGCTGCCCATCTCCGAGCCCCTGGCGGTCATCATTGGCCTCGGCCTGCCCGCGGGCATCCTCCTCTGGGAGCACCGCGTCAAGATGATGCACCTGATCGGCCGTCTGCGTTCCAACCGCTGACGGCAACGCGCGCCCTGGGGCCGCCTCGCCCCGGGGCGCCCCGCCCCAGGGCGCCCCGCGCCGGCACGCGCCTAGCGAGGGCGCATGTGTGGCCCCCAGGGCTCTACGACAACGACCCGCTCGCCCAGAGCGCGCAGACAATCCGGGAGGTCCAGGTGCTCCAGCGCTCCCGGGAGCACGTTCGCCGCGGGCCACTCGACGATCGCCGTCGCCGCCCACTCCTCGTATGATGCCGGCGCGTTGGCCAGCGTCACCCGCGTGACGTTCTCCGCCAGGAGCGCTGCGAACAGCGCCAAGAGCGCCCCTTGCCCGCGCCCGATCAGCTCGACCTCCTCGGCCCCCTCGCCAGCCAGCAGGCGGATGGTCGCCAGCACGTCGTACACCCTCCGGCCGAGGTAGGGCCTCCCGAACATCAGCCCGTGGCCGTGCAGCATATAGTCCGTGTTGTAGTGGTGCCAGAAGTCGAGCCCGTCGTCCGGCAGGGTCTCGCCCAGGCCGCGGACGTCCAGGGCGTAGAGGATGCCCTCTTCCTGGAGGGATTGCGCCAGCGGCGCGCCCGCCAGGTCCTCTTCGGCCGAGCGGTGCGGCAGGTACAGGCGCACGACCCGCTCCACCTCCAGCGAGTGGGCCCTTTCCGGCCGCGTCAGCCGCTTGTGCAGGATGGCCCGCACCGGCCCTTCCGTCTCGACGGCGCAGCGCGCATAGGTCGCAACGTCGGTACGCAGCGGCCGCAGGTTGCGAAAGTGCGGCACGCCGATCTCCTCTGGCAGGCCCAGGAGTCGGCGCAGCGTGGCGCGCAGCGCGTCGCCCTCCAGCACGGGGCGCGTCTCCGCCAGGGCTTGGGCCCGCCGGCCCACCAGCTCGTACACCGGCGCACCCCCTGCGGCGACGACGTTGCCCGCCGGGGTGGCGTACAGCGCCTCCTCCGGGAGGGGATCGGGCGCCGGCGCCGCGCCCGCCTCACCCAGGCCGGCGTGCCGCGCGAAAAAGCGCGCCAGCACGTCCTCGTCGCTCCGCCAGATGCCGTGGGG
>JAAZBY010000605.1 GCA_012513595.1 Chloroflexota bacterium | reverse complement strand
TCCCGGTAGTTCACCGTGATCCAGTGGCCATAGACCTTGGCCACGCCGTAAGGGCTGCGCGGGTAAAAGGGCGTCGTCTCGCTCTGGGGCACCTCGCGCACCTTGCCAAACATCTCGCTCGATGAGGCCTGGTAGAAGCGGATGTTGGGGTTCACCATGCGGATGGCGTCCAGCATGCGGGTGACGCCCAGGGCGGTGAACTCGGCGGTCAGCACGGGTTGCGCCCACGAGGTCGGCACGAACGACTGCGCCCCGAGGTTGTAGACCTCATCGGGCTGGCAGTCTCGGATTATGTTCAGCAGAGAGACCTGGTCCAGCAGGTCGCCGGGCACCAGGGTCAGCGCGTCGAGGATGTGATCGATGCGGTAAAAGCGCGTGGTGCTCGAGCGCCGCACCATGCCAAAGACCTCGTATCCCTTGCTGATCAGGAACTCGGCCAGGTAGGAGCCGTCTTGTCCCGTGATCCCCGTGATCAGTGCCTTCTTGGCCACATTGCCTCCTAAACGTCCCGGGTATGGGGTGGTTGCTCGGCCTGGCAGACGTGCCGGCGCGCTGCGCCGCGCCACTCGTCCAATACGTCTTGCAGGCTCTGAGATATCGATAGGTGTGGCTGCCAGCCCGTCGCCTCGCGAAAGAGCCGGCAGTCGCATACGATCTCTGGGATATCGCTGGGGCGCATCCGCGCCGGGTCCTGCTCCACGCGCACCGAGGCCGTGCTGAGGGCCAGCAGCCCGTCCAGGATTTCCTGGATGGCGTGCGATGCGGACCGGCCGATGTTGTACACGGCCCCCGGGGCGCCGTGTGCGATCGCCAGGCGATAGGCGCGCACCATGTCGCGCACGTCAGTAAAGTCGCGGCGGGCGGTCAGGTTCCCGACGCGCATCACCGGCTCGGCCAGCCCGGCCTCGATGTTGGCGATCTGCGAGGCGAAATCGGGCACCACAAAGCCCTGCGCCTGCCGCGGGCCGATGTGGTTAAAGGGCCGCACGCGGATCACGTGCAGGCCGCGCGCCAGGAAGTACTGGTAGCCGAGGTAGTCCTGGGTGATCTTGCTGACGGCGTAGGGATTCAGCGGCCGCAGCGGAGTGTGTTCCGAGACGGGCAGCTCTTCCGCAGGAACCCGGCCGTACTCATCCGCACTGCCCACCACCAGGACGCGGCACTCTGGGCGCACTTCGGCGATGGTGCGCAGCAGGTTCAGCTGCATCACCGCGTTCGTCACCAGGGTGCCCTCGGGGTCGCGCCAGGATTGGCCCACGGCCGCTCGGGCGGCCAGGTGGTAGACGCAGTCGGGCTCGCTGGCCTGCACCGCCGCACGCACGGCGGCAGCATCCATCAGATCAGCCGAGTGCAGCACCAGGCGGTCACAGCAGTGGGCAATGTTGGGGGTAGGGCGTGAGGGGCTGACGATGCCGTGTACCTCGGTGCCGCCTTCCTCGAGGAGGTGATCGGCGAGATGGCTGCCCGCAAAGCCCGCGATTCCCGTGATCAGCGCACGCAAGTGCTTCTGCCTCCCTCCCAACCGTGTGCCTGTGCCGGACCATTATAGCGATCACGCCGGGCCAGGCAACAGCACCGTTGCCGGTAGGTGGCCGGCGCGTTCTGTGGTACCCTTTGGCCACCACACAGAGGATAAATGCGATGTGAACGGCACCCGACCCTCCCCCACCCGAGAGCGCGCCGGCCTTCTGCTCGGCGCGGGCGTCTGCCTGGCAGCGCTGGCGCTGTACCTGGGCACGCTGGCGCCCTGGCTGACCTGGGCCAACCAGGGCGCCGATGGCGGCGACCTCATCGCCGCAGCGATGGCCTGGGGCGTGCCGCATCCCTCCGGGTACCCGACGTACGTCCTGCTGGGCAGGCTGGCAGCGCTGTTGCCCGCCGGGAGCATCGCCTACCGGTTTCACGTGTTCTCCGCAGTGGCGGCTGCGGCCAGCGCGGGCAGCGTGTACGCCTCGGCCCTGGTGCTGCTGCGCGGCAGAACGGCGCCGGCGCGGCGCCTCCTGGCCGCCGCGGCCGCGCTGGCCTGGGCGGCGGGGCGCACGCTCTGGTCGCAGGCGGTGATCGCCGAAGTCTACGCCCTGAGCGCCCTGGTGGTGGGGGGCGTGCTGTACTTGTCTCTGCGCGATGACCTGGCCGGCGCCGCTGCCTATTGGGCCGCGTTGGGGCTCGTGATCGGCGTTGGCCTGGGGGTTCACCTGACCCTGGTGTTGGCGCTGCCGGGGCTGGCGATCCTGTGGTGGCCGCGGCTGCGGGCGCAGCCGCGG
>JAAZBY010000604.1 GCA_012513595.1 Chloroflexota bacterium | reverse complement strand
CCGCGAAGCCGCGCGGCAGACCGCGAAGCCGCGCGGCAGACCGCGAAGCCGCGCGGCAGACCGCGAAGCCGCGCGGCAGACCGCGAAGCCGCGCGGCAGACCGCGAAGCCGCGCGGCAAGACCTCTGGGCCGGCCCGACAGCGCCGCCGTCCGGCAGAACGGCCGCGGCAGGCCGCGCGCCTTGTCGTCCCGAGCGGAGTCTTCGGGCAGCCGGTTCGCCGGACGGCCGATGCGGAGTCGTCATGCGCGGCGGGCCGCAGCGGAGGCAGATCCCGCTGCCCCGCAGGCCGCTTTCAGAGAAGCGACTCCGGGGCTGACCCCGCCGCCGCGCGGCCACGGGGTTCCGGCATGAAACCCGCGCTGCTGTCTCTTCTGCAGCGCGGGCCTTGCTCCTTCCCCCCTCACTTCCTCCAGGCCGGCGGGGCGTCTCCGGCCTCGGCAGCGGAGGCCAGGCAGGCAAACCCCCGCCCGTTGGCCCCGATGGTGCACACCTGCCCCAGCACCCCGCCGTGGTCCGAGTAGAAGGCCAGCGTCTGCCCGTCGGGAGACCAGGAGGGCTTGCGAGCATGCCCGCCCGTTGGCAGCCGCCGCAAGCGTGAGCCGTCGGCGTCCATCAGGTAGATGTCCCACTGCATGACGCCGTCCACCAGCCGCTGGGAGGCAAAGGCCAGCCGCTGACCGTCCGGCGACCAGGCCGGCCAGCGATCGTCCGACGGGGAGCGGGTCAGGTTGGTGGCCCGCGTGCCGTCGTCGTTCATCACATAGATCTCCCAGTTGCGGTCACGCCCGGAGACAAAGGCGATCTGCTCACCGTCGGGCGACCAGGCCGGCCAAAAGTCGAGCGCCGGCTGCTCGGTGAGGTTGGCGCCGTTCCTGCCGTCGACGCCGATGACGCACAGGTCCCCGAGGCACTCGTAGATCAGCCGCAGCCCGTCGGGCGACCAGGCCGCCGGCGCCGACATGTTCGTCTCCGCCAGGCAGGTGCGGTTGGCGCCCGAGGCGTTCATGACGCAGAGCTGCCCGCCGGAGGCGAAGGCGATCCGCGAGCCGTCGGGCGCCCAGGAGGGCCAGGCGTCGTCGGCGGGGTTACGCGTCAGGTTGCGCAGGCCCGAGCCGTCGGCGTTGATGGCATAGATCTCCAGGTTGCCGTCGCGGCGAGAGACGAAGGCCAGGCTGCCCCCGCCGGGCGCCCAGGCCGGCCAGCCGTCGTAGGCGGGGTCGTCGGTGAGGCGCACCGTCGCGGCCCCGTCGATCTGGGCGACATAGACCTCCTGGTTGGCCCCCGGCTCGGTGATCACCATGGCCAGCTGGCGGTAGTCCGGCGGGCGGGTGGCCGTCGGCGTGGGCGTGATGGTCGGCGTGGGCGTGATCGTCGGCGTGTGCGACGGCGTCGGCGTGATGGTGGGCGTGGAGGTGGCCGTCGGCGTGGCGCTGGCGGTGGGCGTGGGCGTGGCCGTCGGCGTGTGTGAAGGGGTCGGCGTCTGGGACGGAGTCGGCGTGTGCGACGGCGTCGGCGTGATGGACGGCGTCAGCGTGCGGGTGGCCGTGGGCGTGTGGGAGGGCGTCGGCGTGGCGGAGGGCGTGGCCGAGGGGCCGGCGGTGGCGGTGGGGGCAACGGAGACGATTTCCGCCCAGACCTCGGTGCCGCCGCAGGCCAACCCCGCGGAGGTCTGCGCGCAGATGCGCCACACCGAGCGGAAGGTGCCGGCGGCCGACGGGGCGGTCATGTCCACGGAGATGGTGGCGACCTGGCCGGGGGGCGTGTCGGGCAGGGGGACGGCGTCGGCGGCGGCCAAGCGCTCACCCGACTGGTAGGCCATCACATAGCCGGGGCCCCAGGCGCAGTCGGAGGTGTTGCGGAAGCGCCAGGTCTTGGTAAAGGGTTGGCCGGTGGCGTAACGGGTGCCGTCGGGGACGGTCTCGTCGACAAAGGTGGCGCTCACCCGGCACGGCGCCGCCACCGTGGGGAGGGCGGAGGCGTCGGCGGAGGCGGCTGAGGTGGGGCGGGGGGTGTTGGTGCCGCGGGCGGCGACGATCATGGCCGCCTGGGTGGCCAGAATGTCGGGCGTGGGCGGCGGGCGGCCGAAGGGAAGGCTCACCTTGGGCAGCATGTCGCAGCCGAGGAGCCCGACCGACCCGGCGATGAGCAGGAGAGCGAGCCACGGATGAGCCTTCACGCGGGCTACTCCTGAGGGCAGAGGGCGCTAATGGGCACGAGCATGCACGAGTATAGACTACGTAAGGGCGTGCCGTCAAGGGGTGGCCGGCGCGGGCGCCCCAGGGAGCGTGGGGTTCTGGGGGAGGGGAAGACGGGAGAAGAAGGACAGGATTGACAGGATTTACAGGATTT
>JAAZBY010000603.1 GCA_012513595.1 Chloroflexota bacterium | reverse complement strand
TCCCCGCTGACCCTGAGGAACAGCGCAACCTGGCGGACGATCCGCTCTACGCGGCCGAGTACCGCCGGCTGGACCAGGAGCTGACTCGCGAGGTGATCCGCTCCGTGCGCGCCGGCAACTACGAGCAAAGGGTTATGGCGCGCAGCCTGTCGCACAGCGACGAGTTCGGCCAGCGCGGCTGGCAGCGTCCCTATCCCGGGGCAGTCGAACACTGAGGCGGAACCTTGACCTGCGGCACCAAGAGCCCACCATGGTAGATTCCTCGCCCGCCACGCCATCGGGCAGTGCCCTCGCTCTGCGGAGCGGGGCACTGCACCTGCCCGCCTTCCTGCCCGACGCCACCCACGGCGTCATCCGCACGCTGGACCCCCTCGACGTGGAGTCCTGCGGGGTGCAGGCCGTGGTGATGAACGTGTTCCACCTCATGCAGCGGCCGGGGTCGACCACCATCCGGGCCCTTGGCGGCCTGCACGCCATGTTCGGCTGGCAAGGGCCTATCATGACCGACTCGGGCGGCTTTCAGGCCTACTCGCTGATCCGCCAGAACGCGCGCTATGGCACCATGAGCGACCGGGGCCTCATTTTCCGGCCGGACGGCTCGCGGCGCAAGATCAACCTGACCCCAGAGAAGAGCATCGAGCTGCAGATGGCCTACGGGGCGGACATTGTCGTCTGCCTGGACGACTGTACCCACGCCGAGGCGCCCCTCTCGGAGCAGAGGCTCTCGGTGCAGAGGACGATCGCCTGGGCACGGCGCTGCCGCGAGGCCTACGACCGCAGACTGGAGGCCACCGGCCTGAGCCAGGACCAACGCCCGCTCATTCTCGGCGTGGTGCAGGGGGGGAACGAGCAGGCGCTGCGTCGCGAGTGTGCCGAGGCGCTCCTGGAGATCGGTTTTGACGGGTACGGGCTGGGGGGCTTCCCGCTCGACGCACAGGGCAACCTGCTGACCGATATCATCGGCTATATGCGCGGGCTCATCCCACCCGAGTTCCCGATGCACGGCCTCGGGGTGGGGCACCCGCAGTACGTGCTGGACTGCTACCGGATGGGCTACGCGATGTTCGACTCCTCTTTGCCCACCCGTGACGCGCGGCGCGGCCGCCTGCTGGTGTTCCGCGAGGCGACCCCGTCGTTCCTCGGCGATTGGTGCGCGTACCTGTACATCAGCGACGAGCGCCACGTGAAAAGCAGGCTGCCCATCGACGAGGGCTGCGACTGCTACACCTGCCAGCGCTACTCGCGCGGCATGCTGCAGCACCTGTTCCGCGTGAAGGACGGTCTTTTCTACCGATTGGCCACCATCCACAACCTGCGCTTCATGGCGCGCATGATGGCCATGCTGAGAGAAGGGCGCGCGGATGCCTGAGCGCCACATTGCCGAAGCCGGCCCGACCGACGTGCGCCTGGAGGAGTTGGTGCGCCGCGTAGCGGCCAGCGCCAAGCACGGGCAAGTCGCCGAGGCGCTGATCCGCCGGGTCGGTGCCCGTGAGCTGGCCGTGCGCCCCACGCTCAAAGAGGCCGTCAAGGCCACCCAGCGCAAGCTGCACCAGGTCGGCACGGCCTACTCGCCGGGGCGGGTGCGCTACGCCGACTGGCTGGCGCGCCTACGGGCGGCGCGCGACGAGGGGGACGACGCGTTCCGTGCCGCCTGCCTGCAGATGATGCGCCTGCACGCCTCGACTCGTGAGCGCCTGCCGATCCTCGCACGCTTCTTTCAGGAGATCCTGGCGGATCTGGCCCCGGTGCGCTCAGTGATCGACGTGGCCTGTGGGTTGGGGCCGCTGGCCATTCCCTGGATGCCGCTGGGGCCGGGCGCCACCTACCACGCCTGTGACGTCTATGCGGACCTGGCCGGCTTCCTGCAGGGGTACCTGCCGTTGGCGGGCGTGCGCGGCCTGGCCGATGCGCGCGACGTGATCTCCAACCCGCCGGGGGAGGAGGCTCAGGTGGCCCTGGTGCTCAAGTTCTTGCCCTGTGCTGAGCAGCTGGAGGGCGGGGCCTCGCTGGCCGTGCTTGACGCGTTGCGCTGCACGCACCTGCTCGTCTCGTTCCCGGCCGCGTCTTTGGGCGGGCGCCACAAAGGAATGGCCGAGCAGTACGAGGCCACCTTTCGGGAGATGATTGCCGAGCGGCCCTGGCAGGTGCAGCCGCATGCCTACGCCGAGGAGCTGGCTTTCCTCGTCACCAAGGGGACGGAGTACCCGGCGGGATCCCGGGCGGCCTAGAGGTCGAACTCGGCCACCAGGAAGGTGTGGTCCGAGGGGCGTTGGGCG
>JAAZBY010000602.1 GCA_012513595.1 Chloroflexota bacterium | reverse complement strand
CGCCCCCAGCGCCCCCCACCGTCCCTCCCTTTACACCCCGGGCGCCCCCGCCTACAATCCGCCCATCCCGCTCCCGCGCACCATCCGGAGGTTGCCCATGCCCGCTCAGCCGGCCCCGCCCACCTGCATCATCAACTCGCTGGCCCCCATCCGCGTCTGCGATAACGGCGGCTGGACCGACACCTGGTTCGCCAAGCACGGCCGCGTGTTCAACATCGGCGTCTACCCTTATGTCGAGGTGCAGATCGCCGTCTACCCGCGCGACTCTCAGCCCCACCGCTGCATCCTCCACGCCGAGAACTTTGGCCAGCGCTACGCCGTCTTTCCCTCCAACGCCCGCCACGAGTGGCTCCACCACCCCCTGCTGGAGGCCGCCATCGACTATATGGGCGTGCCGGAGGACCTCTCCGTGCACATCTCCATCTTTTCCGAGGCGCCGGCCGGCTGCTCCACCGGCACCTCGGCCGCCGTCAGCGTGGCCCTCATCGGCGCCCTCGACCGGCTGACCCCCTCGCGCCTCTCACCGCTCGAGGTGGCCTACACCGCCCACCGCATCGAGACCGACATCCTCAAGCAGCAGTCGGGCATCCAGGACCAGTTGGGCTCGGCCTTTGGCGGGATCAACTATATCGAGATGTTCGACTATCCCTACGCGGCCGTCTCGCCGCTCCACGTCCCCGACGATATCTGGTGGGAGCTGGAGCGCCGCCTGTGCCTGATCTTCCTGGGCAAGTCGCACTCCTCGTCAGAGGTGCACGAGATGGTCATCCACGGCCTGGAGGACGCCGGCCCCGACGACCCCAAGCTCGAGGCGCTGCGCGGCACCGCCGTGGCCTCGCGCGACGCCGTCACCACCGGCGACCTGGCCCTCCTGGGCCGCGCCATGCAGGAGAACAGCGAGGCGCAGCGCGCCCTGCACCCCGCCCTCATCAGCCGGGACGCCCAGCAGATCTTTGACATCGCCAGCGAGCACGGCGCGCTGGGGTGGAAGGTGAACGGCGCCGGCGGGGAGGGCGGGTCGCTGACGCTCCTCTCCGGCCCCTCGATGAGCGCCAAGCGCGCCATGCTGCGGGCCATTGAAGAGACCAACCCGCTGTTCCAGAACATCCCCATCTACCTCTCGCGCCGCGGCCTGCGCGTCTGGACCAGCCGGGGCTGAGGCGGGGCCGGGCACAGGGTTGGCAGGGGCAGCCGGCCCCCCGCCGGAGCCGGGGCTCGCCGGCCACAGGGCCGGATGGACGCCCAAGGAGGGGCAAGAAATGTCCAGCCCATGCACCGTCGGTATTGCCGTGGGCAAGGGCGTACTCGAGGTGGCCGCCCGCCCCGGGGGCGCGTCCATCCGCTTCGCGGGCGGCGACGCCGGCCACCGTGAGCTCCTCGTCTATCTGCAATCGTTGGAGCCGGACCTGATCGTGGTGGGGGCCGCCGAGGGGTGGGAGACGGTCGCCATCGTCGCTACCCTGGCCCTGGCCGGCCTGCCGCTGGCCGTGGTGAGCGCCGCCCGCCTGCGCGCCTTGGCCCGCGCGGCCGGCCTGGGGCCGGCGGGCAGGCCCGGCGCGGCCGGCCTGGCGCACTATGGCCAGGAACGGCGCCCCACTGCGCATCGCCTGCCCGCCGAAGCGCTGGAAGGGGTCACCGCGCAGGCTCAGCGCCTCCACGAGATCGCCGAGATGATCGCCCTAGAAGAGCAGTATCCGCTCAGCATCGCCGCCAAGGCAGCGCGTGGGGGGATCCTGGCGCACCTGGGGTACCTGCGCGGCGAGCGGGCCGCGCTCGAGGAGGGCATCTCCCGGCTGATCCGCCAAAGCCCCCTGTGGCAGGAGGAGGCAGGACAGGATTTGGAAGAGGGGGAGGCTTGACAAGATCGCGCGCGGCCGCGCGGCCAGCGCCGCGGTGGCCGCTATCCCTGCGCCCCCTCAATCAGCGCCCGCAGTTCTAGCGCCTCCGCACAGCCCAGCCGACCGAGCTCCCCGCAGGCCTCCAGAAGCGAGTCGCGTGGTGCTTCCGCTACGCTTGCCAGGCGCCGCACAATCTTCGAGGCGGGCCAGCAGTCCGTCTGCGAGGCCCCGCCGATGGCGCGCAAGATGCCCGCAAGCAGTCGAGCAGCGGGCGCCGGGTACTTGGCCGGCAGCTCGCTCCCCTCCAGGTCCCATAGAAACCTCGTCTGCCCCAGGTCCGGCACCCCGCTCTGCAGGAGCATGTCTACTGCGTGAGGGAATGCCGTCCCGAGGTACAGGCACCACTCTGCCATCTCCCGCCTCTCCTCCTCGTCGAGCGGGTGGAGGCTCTTTTCGATGCGCCAGGTCCAGTAGGCATTGATCCAACGCTCACATTGTCCAGCCGCCGCCTCGGCCCCACCAACCTGCAGAAGGATGCCAACCTCGCGAGCCCAGCACCGTCGCGAGTCTGCGTCGGTTCCGGACACAAAGTCCTGCAGCCAGCTCGCGGCGATCGGGTCCTGGTCAGCGAAGGAAACGACGTGAGCAAGGAACCGACAGAACTCTTCCCGCACAGGCTTCAGGTCGTAGTCCAGTCGCCCAAACCCCTGCACGAAGCTCGGCAGAAGGTGGAGCAGCAGCGCCTGGTCACACTGGCGGCCAAGGGCTAGAAAGCCATGCCAGGCCTGCGCGGCCAAAAGCGGTTCGTCATGCCAGCCGAAGCGAGGAATCAGCCGGTCGGTCGT
>JAAZBY010000601.1 GCA_012513595.1 Chloroflexota bacterium | reverse complement strand
GAGCGCTCAGGTGGCCGCCTACCGGGACAGAGACTGGCCGCTCGTCCTGGGCGGCCCCTTCCTGGGCCTGTTCTCCTCCCTGCGCACCCTGTTCGGCTTCCAGAACCTGATGTACACCTTCTTTGACGACCCGGCCCTCCTGCACGACGTCCTGGCGCACCTCACTGCCCTATGGCTGGCGCTGTTCGAGGAGGTCCTGGCCGCCACCGACGTCGACTTGGCCTACTACTGGGAGGACATGAGCTTCAAGAGCGGGGCGATGGTCTCCCCGCGGCTGTTTGGCGAGTTCCTGGCCCCGGCCTACCGGCGCATCAACGCCTTCTTCCGCGCCCACGGGCTGGACGTCATCCTGCTGGATACCGACGGCAACGTGTGGGGCCTGATCCCGCTCTTCCTGGAGGCCGGGGTGACGGGCCTGTACCCGTTTGAGGTGCGCGCCGGGATGGACGTGGCCGCGGTGCGCGCCCGCTACCCGCGCCTGCAGATGCTGGGCGGCATCGACAAGACCGCCCTGGCCGAGGGCCCCGCGGCCATCGACCGCGAGATCGCCCGGGTGGCGCCGGTGGTGCGCTCGGGCGGCTACGTGCCCGGGGTGGACCACTACGTCCCGCCGGAGGTGCCCTGGGGCCACTTTGCCTACTACCGCCAACGGCTGGCCGAGATCCTGTAGCGCGGGCGCCGCCCGGCCGGGGACGTCTTTACGGACCCTTGGCGTTCGCGTGCATTTTGTGTGATAATCTGCGCAGGACGCAGCCGGTTCCCCCCGCCAAGGGGGGAGCACGGTAGCGCGTGGAACGCGGCGCCTGCGCCAGGCGGGGCGCCTGGGCTGGGTGCGTGATCCTGTCAGTGGGGCCGGGTGGGAAGGGAGGTCGCCAGGGGACCCGGTGCAGATGGGGCGATAGTGAACGGGCAGTGCAGAGTTGGGGCGGCCACCGGCCGTACCGTCGGAGGCGCCGGAGGGCGCCCAGTATGGGAGGAATGCCCATGCGTACCCCAGTGTTGAGGAACGTGCTCGTAACGTTGCTTGTCGTCCTGATGGTGACCGCTTGTGGCCGGATCTCCGGCGAACTCCAGGGCGGTACCGCAACGCCCCAGTTCGTCGTCGTGACGGCCACCCCCGATACGTCCGCCGCAGCGCCCACCCCCTCGGGGGCCACTGCGGAACCCACCGCGCCGGCCTCCTTCGGCAGTAAGGGGGGCGGCGCCGGGCCGACCTCCGGCCCAGAGGCCACCTCGAGGCCCGGTGGAGCCGTGGCGACGCTTTCCGACGTCAAGGCCGCTGTGGTCCAGATCGTGGCCCAGGGCACCTTCATCGACCCCGAGTTCGGCCTGCAGATGAACGCCGCCGGCAGTGGCTCCGGCTTTATCATCGACCCCTCTGGCATCGCCGTGACCAACAACCACGTGGCCACCGGCGCCGCCTTCCTCAAGATCTACATGGCCGGTGAGACGCGCCCGCGCAACGCCAAGGTGCTGGGCGTCTCCGAGTGCTCGGACCTGGCCCTCATCGACATCGACGGCGATGGCTTCCCCTACCTCGAGTGGTTCGATGGCGCCGTGGTGCCGGGGCTGGAGGTCTACACCGCCGGCTTCCCCCTGGGCGACCCAGAGTACACCCTCACCCGAGGCATCGTCTCCAAGGAGCGGGCTGACGGAGACAGCAACTGGGCCTCGGCCGACTATGTCATCGAGCACGACGCCCGCCTCAACCCCGGCAACTCGGGCGGGCCCCTCGTCACCAAGGATGGCAAGGTGGTCGGCGTCAACTATGCCGGCATCGAGGCTACTGGCCAGCAGTTTGCCATCGGGCGGGCCGAGTTTGACCGCGTCTATGAGACGCTCCGCTCCGGCCAGGACGTGACCTCCATCGGCGTGAACGGCGTGGTGGTCCAGTCCGATGATGGCTCCGTGTCAGGCATCTGGGTGGCTTCGGTAGAGTCGGGCTCCCCGGCCGACAAGGCCGGCGTCAAGGGCGGGGACATCATCATGCAGCTCGAGGGCCTGGTGCTGGGCACCGATGGCACCATGGCCGACTACTGCGACGTGCTCCGCTCCCGCAACGCCGACGCCACCATGTCGATCACGGTGCTGCGCTGGGCGACGGGCGAGATCCTCGAGGGGCAGCTGAACGGCCGCGAGCTCAAGGTGACGCAGACCTTCACCACCGACGCTACCGGCGGCACCTCGGGCGGCGCCACCACCACCCCCTCGACCACCGAGTACATGAGCGTGTGGGATGACGACGACCTGATCACCATGGACGTGCCGACCTCCTGGAGCCAGGTGGACGGCTCGCCCTGGATCGACGACAACGGCAACTATGTCGGGGCCATGATCGTGGCTGCGCCCGACGGGCGGGCCTTCCTCGACACGCTCGACGTCCCGGGGGTGTTCTACGTGGCCTCGCGGGTGCTGGCCAACGAGTACGCCACCCCCTCTGACCTGCTGGATGACCGCGCCTTCTGGAGCTCCTGCCGGAACAAGGGGGGCCGCAACGAGTACAACGATGGCCTCTATGCCGGCGTGTGGGAAGAGCATATGGGTTGCGGCAAGGACGGCAAGACGATCGTCTACACCATCGCCGCCGAGCCGGAGGAAAAGGACTTCTTGATCTGGATCGGCATCCAGGTGCGCAGTGAGGCAGAGTTCGCCATCGCGCAGCAGATCGCCGATACCTTTTACGTGGTCGGTACCCTGCCCTGAGGCCGGTTACCCGGGTTTGACCGTCTGATCGCCAGGGGACGGGCGGGCTGTTTGGGCTGTGGCCCAGGCTGCCCGCCCGTTCTGTTAGCCCATGAACTGCAAGAGGAACCGCCCCGACTGCACCAACCCCGCCTGGCGGCGCTCGAGCGTCCCCTCGTAGGCGCGGTCTTCCACCTCGATGCACACGGGCCCGTCATAGCCGGCGTCGGTCAGGGCAGAGAAGAAGGGCCCCCAGGGCACCTCGCCGAGCCCCGGCAGCTTGGGCGTGTGGTACTCGAGCGGATGAGCCAGGATGCCCACCTCGTTCAGGCGGGCCCGGTCGAGGCGCGCGTCTTTGGCGTGGACGTGGTGGATGCGCGCGCCAAACTCGGCGATCGGCGCCACCGGGTCCATCCCCTGCCAGATCATGTGCGAGGGGTCATAGTTCAGGCCCAGGTTGGGTGAGGGGAGGTCGGCAAAGAGGCGCCGCCAGATGGCCGGTGAGGTGGCCAGGTTCTTGCCGCCGGGCCATTCGTCATGGGTAAAGTACATGGGGCAGTTCTCGATGCAGACCAGGACCCCTTCGTCCTCGGCCAGGGCCAGGAGGGGCCGCCACACCTCGAGCAGGCGCGGCCAGTTCTCGTCCACGGTGAGGGCCGGGTCACGCCCGATAAAGGTGTTCACCACGGGGACGTCGAGCGCCCGAGCGGCGCGGATCACGCGCCCGAGGTGTTCGACGGCGGTGCGGGCCTCCTCACGGTCGGGTGAGAGGGGGTTGGGGTAGTACCCCAGGCCGGAGATGGACACCTCGTTATCGGCCAGCAGGTCGCGGATCTCGGCGAGGTTGGCCGGGGCCAGAGCGGTGACGTCGACATGGGTGACGCCGGCGTAGCGTCGCTCGGCGCGGCCCACCGGCCAGCACATCAGCTCGACGCAGTCAAAGGCCTCGTCACCGGCGAACTCGAGCACCTGGGCCAGGGAGAGGTCGGGCAAGATCGCGCTGACAAAGCCGAGTTCCATGGGGCACCTCCTGATGCGCTGTGCGCTGCGGTTAGGGGGACTATAGCGCGCTGGGCGGGCGCGGGCAAGGAAAAAGCCCGCGGCGCGTGGCCGCGGGCTGAGAG
>JAAZBY010000600.1 GCA_012513595.1 Chloroflexota bacterium | reverse complement strand
GGGCCCCTTTATGCTCGCCGCGGTGAACGACATCCCGAACCTCGTGGTGGCGCGCAAGAACCTGCTGAACATCCCGGACTTTGCCTTCACGGGCTCTCATGCGCAGGGTGCGCCCGGCTGCACGCATCCGCCTCTCTACTTTTTCAAGGCCTAGCACCTTGACCTGCTGATCTGTACGTTGCGTGCGGCGCCGCCGGCGGCGCCGCACGCAGCGCCTCGGAACGCTTCGGAGACGTGAGCAGCATGACCAATTTCATCATCCGGCGCATCCTGCATATGATCCCGCTGTTCTTTGTGATCTCGGTGGTGGTGTTCATCATCATCACGCTGCCCCCTGGCGACTTTATCACCACGCGTGCCATGGAGCTCGAGAGACAGGGTAGCCTGCGGGCCATGGATGAGCTGAAGAGCCTTACCACGCGGTACGGGCTGGACAAGCCCCTATACGTCCAGTACTGGATGTGGATTACCAAGTTCGTCCGCGGGGATTTTGGCGACTCCTTTGCCTACAACATGCCGGTGGCCGACCTGATCGGGCAGCACATGCTCCTGACGATCGTGCTCTCGCTGGCCACCATGCTGTTTGCCTGGTGTGTGGCCATCCCCATCGGGGTGTACTCGGCCACGCACCAATACTCGTGGGGTGATCAACTCGTCACCCTCGTGAGTTTCACGGGCCTGGCGACGCCGTCCTTCCTCCTGGCCCTGATCCTCATGGTGATATCGGTATATGTGTTTGATACTCCCATCAGCGGGCTGTTCAGCCCGGGGATGGAATCCGCGCCGTGGAGCATGGCCAAGGTTCTGGACCTCGCCAAGCACCTCTGGCTGCCGATCATCCTGGTAGGCATGTCCAGCACGGCCTCGCTGGTGCGCGTGATGCGCGGCAACCTGCTGGACGTGATGGGCCAGCAGTACGTCATGTCGGCCCGCGGCCGAGGACTCAAAGAGGGCGTGGTGCGCTGGAAGCACGCGGTGCGCATGGCGATCAACCCGCTCATCAGTATGCTGGGCATGTCCTTCCCGAACATCATCTCGGGCTCGGTGATTATCTCCATCGTGCTGTCGCTGCCCACCAGCGGTCCGCTCCTGTACCGGGCGCTCCGCGTGCAGGACATGCACCTGGCCGGCAGCTTTTTGATGCTCCTGAGCGTTATGCTGATTCTGGGCAACTTTTTCGCGGACCTGGCACTGGCCTGGGTAGATCCCCGCATTACCTATGAGTGAGAACGGAGGAGGCTCGATGACTCCCTCTAGCACGATGAACGCGGGGGAAGAGGCGCGCGTGCCGGTGACGACCACTGCGGCGGACGCGGTGGAGGAGGTCCAGAACGTCGAGTGGGCCAGCCTCAGCCAGTGGCAACTGATCCGGCGGCGCTTTATGCGCAGCAGAACGGCGGCCGTAGGCGCCGTGATCGTGGGTCTGTTCTATCTGGTGGCCATTCTGGGCGAGTTTGTGGCTCCCTATAACCTGACCACCCGCTTCACCGACTCGATCTACGCGCCCCCGATGATGCCGCGATTTGTGGACGCGGAGGGCAACTGGAGCGCCCGGCCGTTCGTCTATTCCTACATCAAGGACATGAACCCCGAGACGCTGGAGATCCACTATACGGCGGATACGTCCGTCAAGCACCCGATCTACTTTTTCACGCCGGGGGTAGAGTACAAGGTGCTCTTTGGCCTGGCCACGTGGGACATCCACCTCTTTGGCGCAGAAGGCGGAGCCCCGGCGCTCCTCTTTGGCACCGATAGCCAGGGCCGAGACCTGTTCACCCGGTGTGTGCTCGGTTCGCAGATTTCGTTGTCGGTGGGACTCATTGGCGTGAGCCTGAGCATCATCCTCGGGTCGGTGCTGGGCGTCTCTTCCGGGTACTTTGGTGGGCTGATCGATGACGTGATGCAGCGGTTCTCCGAAGTGATCATGTCGATGCCCCAGATTCCCCTCTGGATGGCGCTGGCGTCGGCGTTGCCGCTCACGTGGCCTCCACTCGGCATCTACTTTGGCATCACGGTGATCCTATCGCTGATGAACTGGGGCGGTCTGGCCCGGCAGTTGCGTGGCAGGACGCTGGCTCTGCGGGAGGAGGGCTTTACCCTCGCAGCCCGTTCCGCCGGTGCCAGTGACTGGTGGATCATCCGCCGTCACTTGATCCCGAACAACGGG
>JAAZBY010000599.1 GCA_012513595.1 Chloroflexota bacterium | reverse complement strand
CCTGGTGGGCGGCCAGACGCGCATGCCCCTGGTCCAGCGCCAGGTGCAGGACTTTTTCCAGAAGGCGCCGCACAAGGGCGTGAACCCCGATGAGGTGGTGGCCGTGGGCGCCGCCATCCAGGCCGGCGTTCTGGGCGGCCAGGTGGACGACGTGCTCCTCTTGGACGTGACCCCCTTGACCCTGGGCATCGAGACCCTGGGCGGGGTGGCCACGCCGCTCATCGAGCGCAACACCACGATCCCGACGCGAAAGAGCCAGATCTTTTCTACGGCGGCGGATTCCCAGACCCAGGTGCAGATCAACGTCGTCCAGGGGGAGCGCCCCATGGCGGCCGACAACAAGCTGCTGGGCACCTTCAACCTGGACGGCCTGCCCCCCGCGCCGCGCGGGGTCCCGCAGATCGAGGTGACCTTTGACATCGACGCCGACGGCATCTTGCACGTCTCTGCGCAAGACAAGGCCACCGGTCGCGAGCAAAAGATCACCATCACCGCCTCGAGCGGCCTGAACGAGCAGGAGATCAACCGCATGGTGCGCGAGGCCGAGGACCACGCCTCCGACGACCAGCGCCGCAAGCAGGAGATCGAGGCCCGCAACCAGGCCGACAGTATGGCCTACACGGCGGAAAAAGCCCTGCGCGACCTGGGTGACAAGGTTCCCGCCAACGTGCGGACCGACGTCGAGGCCAAGGTCAAGGCGGTCCGCGACGCCATCCAGAGCGGGGACGTCAGCCAGATGGAGCGGCGGACCGAGGAGCTCTCTCAGGCGCTGCAGCAGGTGGGCCAGGCGGCCTATCAGCAGCAGCCGGGCGGCAGCCCCGCGGGCGAGGCGCCAGGCGGCGACGGCCCCAGCGGCGAAGAGGACGGCACCGTCGAGGGCGAGTTCCGCGAGGTCTAGGCTCGCAACTGCCCGACGAGAGAGGCCAGGGAGCGGCGCTCCCTGGCCTCTCTGCATGGCGCCCCGGGTGACGTGGGGCGCCGGGGGCCGTGTGCTCGCCGTATCACCCCTGCCCTGTGAGGCACCTGCCAGCAACCTGCAACTTTGACCGAGCCCGCCGTTAGGGGTACACTTTTTTGGCATGAATAAGAGTCCTGGGAGCAGTCCAGCGCATGAGCCCTACCAAACGCGACTACTATGAGATCCTCGGCATCCCGCGCGATGCTGGAAAGGATGACATCCGCACCGCCTACCGCCGGCTGGCGCGCCAGTGCCACCCCGACGTCAACAAGGAACCCGACGCGGAGAACCGCTTCAAAGAGATCAACGAGGCCTACCAGGTCCTCAACGACGACGACAAGAGGTCCGTCTACGATCGCTTTGGCCACGCGGGCCTGAACCAGACCGACATGGGCGGTGCCGGGTTCGGCGGATTCGGTGGGTTCGGTGACATCTTTGAGGACCTCTTTGGCGGCTTTGGCATGCGCACTTCGGCGCGCCAGGGGCCGCGCCGGGGCGCCGACCTGCGCTACGATCTGGAGATCACCTTCGAGGAGGCCGTCTTTGGCACCGAGAAGGACATCTCGGTGTCTCGTCTGGAGGTCTGCCCGGAGTGCCACGGGAGCGGCGCCGAGCCGGGCACCTCGCCCACCCGCTGCCCGGAATGCAACGGCACCGGCCAGATCCGCCGTGCCCAGCAGTCGATCTTTGGCTCGTTCATCAACGTCACCACCTGTCCCCGCTGCAACGGCCGCGGGGAGATCGTCGTCACGCCTTGCTCGGTGTGCCACGGGCAGCAACGCATCGAGCGTCCGCGCACGCTGTCGGTTTCGGTGCCGGCCGGCGTGGATGACGGCAACCGCATCCGCCTCACCAGTGAGGGCGAGGCGGGCTCTTACGGCGGGCCGGCGGGCAACCTCTACGTCGTCCTGCACGTCAAGGAACACGCCTACTTTCAGCGGCGCGACGTGGACATCCTCCTGCACATGAACATCAACGTCGCCCAGGCCGCCCTGGGTGACGAGATCACCGTGCCCACCCTCGATGGGGAGCAGAAACTGACCATCCCTGCTGGGACGCAGACCGGCGCCGTATTCCGGCTCCGGGGTCGGGGAGTGCCGCGCATCCAGTCCTCGGGGCGCGGCGACCAGTTGGTGATCGTCAACGTCGCCATTCCTACCAGCCTGGATGCACAGCAGAAAAAGCTGTTCGCCGAGTTGGGTGCCAGCCTGGGGAAGGAAGTGATCCCCCAGGGCGAAAAGAGCTTCATGGATCGCGTTCGAGAAGCACTGGGGATCTAGATGGCCAAGAAACGTGAGGAACGCTGGGTCGAGATCAGCGTCGAGGCCGACCGCAACGCCGTCGACGACCTGGTGAACCTGTTGGGCCGGCACTGCGCCGGCGGCGCCGTCGTCGAGGACTACCTCGGGCGCGCCGACTGCGAACGGGGCGGGCGAGTCACCGTCAAGGGCTTTCTGCCCGTACAGGACGTGGACACCCAGCAAAAGCTAGAGGTGGCGCTCCTGCTCCTCAGCCGTTCCAGCAATATCTCGGAGCCGCGCTTACGGGTGCTGGAGCCGGAGGACTGGGCCGAGTCGTGGAAGCAGTACTTTAAGCCGCAGCACATCGGCGAGCGCTTTGTCATCGTGCCCACCTGGCAGGAATACGCGCCGCAACCCGGCGAAAGCATCATCCTGCTCGACCCGGGCATGGCCTTTGGCACCGGCCTGCACGCCACTACGCGCCTGTGTCTACGGGCCGCGGAGACGTTGGCGCGCCCTGGCGCGCGCGTGCTCGACGTGGGCACCGGTTCGGGCATCCTGGCCATCGGCGCCGCCCTGCTGGGCTGCGGCCCGATCCTGGCCCTGGACATGGACCCCCTGGCCGTGGAGGTCGCCCAGGACAACGTGGCCCTGAACGACGTGGCGCAGGCCATCACCGTGGCCCACGGCACGCTGCGCAACGAGGAGCGCTCACCCCTGGCCGCCCAGGTCTCTCCGAGTGGCTATGACCTCATCCTGGCCAACATCCTGGCCGAGGTCATCGTCGCCATGGCCCCCGCCCTGGCCCGCGAGCTGGCCCCCGGCGGGACGCTGGTCACCTCGGGAATCTTGGCCCAAAAGGGCGACATGGTCGCCGAGGCGCTCACCGGGGCGGGGCTGACCGTAACTGAGCGTCCGCGCGAGGAGGAATGGGTGGCCGTCATCGCCCAGCGCGCCGCAAACCAGGACTGAGCCCTATGCACCGCTTCTTCGTGCCCCCCGAGGTACTGCGCGATCGCGCCCCGGGCGATATCATTCCGCTGCCCAAAGACATCACCCGGCAGCTGGGCCGCGTCCTGCGGGCCCGCCCGGGCGAGCAGATCGAACTCCTCGACGACTCGGGCTGGGCCTGCCAGGCCGAGATCACGGCCCTCACGGGGCGCGAGGGGACGGTGCGCCTCCTGGACCGCTCCCTCCCCGACGTGGAGCCGCGCCTGCGGCTGACGCTCTACCAGGCCCTGCCCAAACATCGCAAGTTCGACTGGATCCTGCAAAAGGGCACCGAGCTGGGCGCCGCCGCCTTTGTGCCGCTGGTCACCCGGTTCAGCGACGTGCGGCCCGAGGAACGAACGTCCGCCGGGAAGGTCGCGCGCTGGCAGCGCATCGTCACCGAGGCTGCCGAGCAATCCGGGCGCACGCGCCTGCCGCAGGTGCTGCCGGTGGCGGGCTTTGATGAGGCCTGCCTTCCGCCGCCCGCGGGGGTCCTAGCGCTGATGCCCTACGAGGGAGAGCAGCAACTCTCCCTGGAAGAGGCCCTGCGCCCCTGGCACGGGGCGCCGCCGCACGAGGTGCGCCTGATCATCGGTCCGGAGGGCGGCTTTGCGCCCGAAGAGGTCGCCCTGGCCCGCCAGCAGGGGCTGGCGCTCGTGTCGCTGGGCCCGCGCATTCTGCGCGTGGAGACGGCCGCCCTGGCCGCCCTGGCCATCGTCCTCTACGCGCTGGGAGAGGGCTCCGCCCGGCCCTGACCACGGGACGGCTACCCCCCGCCAAAGGCCCGCGCCACCCCCCAGGCCACCAGGGGCAGGCTGCCCAACGACAGGACCGTGGTGGCAAAGGCAGCCCTGACGCCAAAGTGATGGTCCGCCCCGTGCTGCTGCGCGAGGATGGCCGTCAGCATGGCCGTGG
Source organism: Chloroflexota bacterium (assembly GCA_012513595.1). The sequence continues at coordinate 9,867 of JAAZBY010000599.1, read as the reverse complement.
GCATGGCAGCCTGCAGGACGCAGACGGCCTTGGCCTCCTCGGGCAGGGGCAGCCACCAGACGGCGCCCAGCATCAGGAGGGGCGCCAGGGCGAGGCGAATGGCGCTCAGCGAGGCCCACTGCGCCACGGGAACCGGGGCCTCGCCGCGCGCCGAGTAGAGCATGTGCCCCAGGGCCATCATCGCCATAGGCGTAGTGGCGTTGCCCGTCAGGCCGAGCAGGCGCTCCAGCGGTGAGGGGAGGCGCAGCCCGGTTGCCGCCCAGCCCACGCCGAGTACCAGGGCCAGGAACATGGGGTTCAGGAGGTTCCGCAGCAGGCGGCCCAGCGCCAGCCGCGAGGATGAGCGGTCCAGCGCAGCAACCCCGAATGTAAAGATGTTGATGGTCGTGGTAAAATCGTAAAGCACCGCCGTCACGATGGCGCCCGGGCCCAGCAGCGCGCCCGCCAGCGGGATGCCCAGGAAGCCGGTATTCGTGCACCCCGCCGCAAAGGCGTACACCGGCCGGCGGGCGTCGTCCAGGGCCAGCCGGCGCGCCACGAGGTGCCCGAGCCCCCAGGTGGCTGCCCCGAGCCCCACGCCCAGGGCCAGGATGAGCGGCACCGAGGTCAGCGCTTCCAGCGAGAGGTCGGTCGCTACGGCCGAAAAGATGGCCGCCGGCAGCGTGATGTTGACCACCAGCGCCGAGACCTGGGCAACGCCCTCCCGGTCCATGATCTTCAGGCGAGCCACCAGCGCGCCCACGGCGATGAGCGCAAAGAGCACCAGAAAGGGTTCGGCAAAGGTCAGAAGGGTCACGTCTCTTGCTCCCTAGGCTTCGTAGCGACGGGGGAGTATAGCGGTGGCCCCTGGCCAAGTCAATGATCGGCCGGCCTCGGCGCCGCGTCCGCCGGCCCGCGAGACTGCTGGAGTTGGTCATGTTCCGAAGGCACCCCAGGGTTCTGGTCATCTGCGCCGCGGTGTTGCTCCTCGCGGCCGGTTGCGGATGGCTGGCCCCCGTAGCGGTGCCCGACCCCATCCCCGCAGCCACGCTATGGCCCGCCGTTCCGCCCACTCGGCTGCCCACCACGGCCCCCACGCGGGTGCCCTCACCCCTGCCCACGCCCACCGCGCACCCCCCCGAGCCGGCGACGCTTCCGGCGACGCTGACGCCGCTGCCGGGCCCCACGCCACAGGGCTCTCCCGAACCGCCGGACGTCCTGGGCAGCGGCGTATCGATCACCTTCTGGCACAGCCTGGAGCCGGCCAGCCCAGCGGGGGGGCTCCTCGCTGCGCAGATTGCCGAGTTCGAGCAGATCTATCCCCAGATCAGCGTAGAGGCGACCTTCGTCGGGAGCCCCGCCCTCCTGCACCGCGCCATGCTCCTGGCTATCGCCGAGGAGGTCTGGCCAGACCTGGCCATGTCTCCGCCGGAGGCCCTGGCCGAGTATGTGGGCAAGGGAGCGGTGGCGCCGCTGGACCCCTTCCTGTCAGACCCGGAGCTGGGGCTGGCGGCCGCCTCGTGGGAGGACCTCTTGCCCGGCGCGCGCCGCTTGGGCCTGCTGTTCCAGAACGGGGCACAGCGCTACGCGCTGCCGTTCGCGCTGAGCGCCACGGGCCTCTGGTACAACCAGGACCTGCTGGAGCAGGCCGGTCGCGCCGCCCCTCCCCGCACCTGGGCGGAGTTCGAGGACGCCTGCCTTGCCGTGGCGGCCTCGACCGGCCAGGTCGGGTATGGGTACGTCCCCTCGGGGCGGCTGGTGGCGGCCTGGTTCACCGGCCGGGGCGTGCCGCTGCTCAGCGAGGACGGCGACCGTGCGGCCTTTGCCACCCCCGCAGGGGCGGAGGCGCTGGCCCTCCTGGCGCGGCTGCGCGCGGCGGGGGCGGCCCGCGAATACGCCACCGATCAGGAGGCGCTGCAGGCCTTCGCTGAGGGGCACGTGGCGCTCCTGATCGGCAGTACGGGGGTTACAGCAGAGTTGCACCGCCTCGTCGCCGGGGCGGAGCAGGGGGTGGCAGCCTGGGGGCAGGAGCCACTGCCCGGGGAAGAGGGCACCGATGGCGCCACTCTGCTGACGGGCAGCGCCCTGTTTGGCCTGCGCACCGACACGCTGCACGAGACCGCCGCCTGGCTGCTGATCCGCTTCCTCAGCGAGCCCCGCCAGGCCGCTGCCTGGGGCCGGGTCGGGTACCTACCGGTGCGGACCTCGGCGGGGGTGCTCCTGGCCGACCAGTACGCCCGCTCGCCGGTGCTGCGCCAGCAGGTGGAACGGCTGGCGCCCCGCGGCGTCCCAGCGCCGGCCATCTCTTGCCTGGGCGAGGTGGAGGACTATCTCCTCGAGGCTCTGCTCGCCGTGCGCGACGGCAGCGCCTCCCCGGAAAACGCACTGACCCGGGCGGCCTCCCTGGCCGACGCGGCGCTGGCCGTCCGCTGCCGGTAGGGGCGGGCCCGGGCACCAACCGGACAGTCCCAGGTCAGGCGCTGGCCGCCACCAGGACCAGGTCGCTGCTCTGCGCGGGATCGAACGGCTCGCCGGCGAGGTTTCCATAGGCCTGCAACCCGCGGAAGCCGGCGTCGGCCAGGGCGGCCGTCAGCTCGGCGTGCTGCCAGGCCCGCAGGCGGGTCTGCTCGGCATGCCATTCCCAGGGGGCACGGCCGTGCCGATGATGGCGCAACAGGTTGAAGCGCAGATCGGCACCCTCGAAATCGTAAAAGCGGACGAACAGCCACTCATCGTCGCCGCGGCGGGCGGCCTGCGGCGGCATGTAGCGCTCCTGCCGGGCCAGCACCCGGTCAAAGTTGCGCTGCTGCAGGATCACCAAGCCCCCGGGCCGCAACACCTGGCGGAAATCCGCCAGGCCTGCCGCCAGGGCGGCCGCGTCGACCAGGTGCGGGATCGAGTTCCCCAGGCACAGGAGTGCGTCAAAGCGCTCGGGCAGGCCCGCGGCCAGGCCGCCAAAGCCCAACACCTCGAAGCGGGCCGCAGCCCCGCGGCGGGCGGCCTCTTCCTTGGCGCGGGCGACCATGGCCGGGCTGATGTCGACTCCCGTGACCTCAAGACCCCTCTCGGCCAGGGCCAGGGCGTGCTGGCCCGTCCCGCAGGCCACGTCCAGCACGCGGCGCGCCCCGGCCAGGCGGAGCTGCTCCTCCAACCAGGGGAGTTCATAGGCCAGCCGGGCCGGCCAGTCAACAAACACGTCATAGTTGGCGCTCAGAGCGTCGTAGAATCGCGTTGCGTCGGTCATCGCTATCCGCCGATCAGCCGTGGATCAGCGCCGGAAGGCAGCGGGTGCACACCCACAGGCTCTGCCCCTGAGAGCGGCAGGGGAGCAGCACGGCCTGGTCCTCGCCGGCGTTACAGTGGAAGCAGTGCTGCGTGATGGTCATCGTGGCCCGCTCGGCCATGCGCTCCTCGGCGGCGGCCGCGTCAAAGGCCTCGGCCTCGCGGGTCTCCACCGTCAGGGCGCCCGTCGGGCAGACGGCCAAACAAAAGCCGGCCCCGTCGCAGAGGGCCTCGCTCACGACCTGCGCCTTGCCGTTGACGATCTCGATGGCCCCTTCGGCACAGGGCGTCACGCACAGCCCGCAGCCGTTGCAGAGTTCTTGGTCGATGCGCACGATGTTTCTCTTTACCATCTCGGGAACAACCTCTCGCTTCTCTATGGTCCAGGGACAGGCCGGGGGTCCCGGCCCGCCGGTTACTAGTCGGCCAGCACCGCGTCGGCTACCGTACGCCCCAAGGCGCGGCACCTCTCCAGATCCTCCCCGGTGGGCTGCCACTTGGCGCTGACCGCGTCGGCCACCTTGCGCACGTGGCTCTTTTCCAGGTGCGCCTCGATCTCGCGGGGCGCCTCACCGCTCCACCCGTAGGAGCCAAAGGCCGCGCCGACCTTGTTCTCAAAGCCGAGGCCACGCAGGTCTTCGAGGATAGGGGCAATGGTGGGCAGCACCCCACGGTTCAGCGTCGGCGAGCCGATCACTACGGCCTTGGAGCGGAATATCTCGGTGATCACCTCGTTGCGGTCGCTCACGGCCATGTGGAAGAGCTTGTAATCGACGCCCTTTTCGGCCAACCCCTCGCCGATGGCCTCGGCCATGCGGCGGGTGGCGTTCCACATCGTGTCGTACAGGACGACGGCGCGCTTCTCGGGCACCTGCGCCGCCCACTCGCGGTACTTGTGCACGATCTGCAGGGGATCGCTCCGCCAGATGACGCCGTGCGAGGGGGCGATCATGTTCACCGGCAGGCCGAGGGCCAGCACTTCCTGGATCTTGCGCTCCACCCGGGCGCTGAACGGCGTCAGGATGTTGGCATAGTACTTGAGGGCTTCCTCGTACAGCTCCTTCTGGTCGACCTGGTCATTGAACCGAAAGGCTGTGGCGTAGTGCTGGCCAAAGGCGTCGTTGGGCATCAGGATGGCGTCACCCGTCAGGTAGGTGAACATGCTGTCTGGCCAGTGCAGGAGGCGCGCCTCGATGAACACCAGATCGCGCGACCCCAGGCTGATCCGGTCTCCCGTGCCCACCACATGATAGTCCCACGGCTCGTGATAGTGGCCGGTGATGCTATCGACGCCCAGCTTGGAGACGATCAGTTCCGCGTTGGGGGCCTCGCGCATGATGGCCCGCAGGCTCCCGGAATGGTCGGGCTCGGCATGGTTGGCGATCACATAGTCGATCCTGGCCGGATCGATGATCTCGCGCACGTTGGCCAGGAACTCCTCCTCAAAGGGGTCCCAGACCGTGTCTACCAGGGCGACCTTCTCATCGACGATGAGGTACGCGTTGTAGCTGGAACCACGGTACGTGGAGAGCTCATGCCCGTGGAACTGGCGCAGGCCCCAATCGACCACGCCCACCCAGTAGACTCCCTTGGCCAGTTCGGTAACCATTGTCGCCTCCTGTGGGGCGCGTCCGCGGCCCGGCGCCCCGCTGAATCTGGTGTGCTCCGGCTAGTCGTCGGGCCAGATGACCTGATAGGGCAGGCGAATAGCCTCCTTGGGGCAGATCTCTTCGCACTCCCCACAGTACGCACAAACTGCCAGGTCCACCTGTAGGCCCTCGTCGACGATGCTGAGTGCCCCTGTGGGGCAGGCGGCCACGCAGTCACCGCACAGGTCACAGATCTCCCGATCGATCTCCGGAACAGCCGTAGCTTCCATCTTGTGTACCCCGTGATGAGAGAGCACCTCTCACTCGCCCCACAGTCTATGCGGCCTCGTTGGCGCCGCTGTAACATAGGTTACAGGCTACCGAAACGCTAGATCGCGGAGCGCGTCGGCATCGCGAATCTCAATGCGCCCCTGGTCGAGGGTCAGCCAGCCCTTGGACTGAAAGTCGGCCAGGGTGCGGGCCACCACCTCACGCACGGTACCGAGGCGCACGGCCATCTCTTGCTGGGTCAGGCGCCTCTCCGGCGGCGCCCCGGCGACCTCCAGCAGCAGGCGGGCCAGGCGCTCGGGCACCGTGTACAGGGACAGCTCCCCGACCAGGTCGGACAGGCGGCGCAGGCGGCCCGCAAAGGTCTGCAGGAGCCCGCGCTCGAGGGCGGGGTGCGCGGCCAACAGGTTGCGGAACACTTCCGCGGGCCAAAAGACGAGCACCGCGCGGGTGGCGGCCTGGGTGGTCACCGGAAGCCGCCCGCCGTCGAGGGCCGGAACGGCGTAGAACTCATCCCCGGCGTGCATCTCGTTCACCACCTGTTCGCGCCCCTGCGGCGAGAGTTTGAGGGCGCGCACTCGCCCGTCCATGACGAGGTAGACCGCCTCGCAGGGATCCCCCTCGATGCCCAGGATCTCGCCCCGGGCCAGGCGCCTGAGCGAGGCGCCCGCCGCCACGTCATCGAGGGCCTGCGCCTCCAGATGGCTGAACAGATAGTGGTGTGCCAGGAAACCGTGAACGTCTGTCATCTCCCCTTCACCGAACGAACTGCGGGCCTGAGGTGGCCAGACCGGGCAGATTGCCAGGAGGGTGGTGGGATGTTAGTATATTCGAGTTGCGGCCATCAGATACTGACCACGGACGGCAATGCCAACTGGGTACCCACTGATCCGAACCAAGATCCGCGCGCCACGCCTCAGAAGGGACCTTTTGCGGCGTGACCGGCTGGTGAACTATATCCACGCCAATATCCAGCACAAGTTGATCCTTATCTCAGCGGGTGCTGGGTACGGCAAGACCTCGGTGTTGATCGACTATGCTCACGACGCCGAGTTGCCCGTCTGTTGGTACAGCCTGGACGGGAACGACGTCCATATCCCCACCTTTGTTCAGTATCTGGTCGCCTCGATCCAGGAGCGCTTCCCCGGCTTTGGTGCTCCGGTCCGCGAGTACCTGGAACGCGCCGACCGCCCCGCCGAGGACGTGGAACCGCTGGTGCGCCTGCTGATCCACGAGATCGAGACGCATACGGACAGCTACTTTGCCATTATCCTCGATGACTACCACGAGGTCATCGACTCCGAGCCGGTCAACGCCCTGGTAGACGGCCTGCTGCGCTACCTCCCCGAACAGTGCCACGTGATCCTAGCCTCGCGGGCCATTCCCCGCCGCCTCACGCTGACGCGCCTGGCCGCCCGCCAAGAGGTGGTCGGCATCGGCGTCGAGGACCTGCGCTTCACGCCGGAGGAGACCGTGCAGGTGCTGGCCCTGCTCGGCTACGAGAACCTCCCCGCCGAGCAGGTCACAGCCCTGGCCGAGCGCACCGAGGGCTGGATCACGGGAATCCTGCTGGCGGCCCAGGCCCAGCGCAGCGGCGCGGCCCGAGAGATCGTCGAGCTCGCCGCGGCCAACGCCGGTGTTTTCGACTATATGGCGGCGGAGATTCTCGCGCGGCAGTCTGCCGATGTTCAACGTTTCCTCCTCGCCAGCGCCCTGTTCCGTGAGATGAGCCCCGCCCTGTGCGATGCGCTGCTGGGCACCACGAACGCGGCCCGCATCCTGCGCGACCTCGCTGACGCCAACCTCTTTACCATCCCGCTGGACGCCGACGGCGCCTGGTACCAGTATCATCAGATCTTCCGCGAGTTCCTGGTGGCCGAGTTCGAGCGCACCGACCCGGCGGGCTACCGGTCGCTGTACCTGCGGCAGGCCCGCCTGATGGCCGAGCGGGGAGACTGGCGAACGGCGGTGGAAGGCTACGTCCAGGCGCGGGCGTATGACCAGGCGGCCGAGGCGCTGGCGATCATCGCGCAAGAGTCGTTCGGCAGCGGCCAATGGGAGCAGCTCAAGACCTGGATCGACGCCCTGCCCGCCGAGGTGTTGGCCGAGTACCCGCCGCTCCTCCTCTTCCGCGCCAAGGTGCACACCGAGGCCGGCGAGCTGCGGCAGTCGGCCGCGTTGCTCGAGGAGTGCCGGCGCGCCTGCGTGCAGCGCCAGGATGATATCGGCGCCGCCCGCGCGCTGACCCAGGTGGCCGTCGTGCACCGCTACCGCGGCAACCTGCAGGAGGCCATTGCCACCGGTAGCGAGGCGCTGCGCCTAGGGCGCGACCACGATCCCCTCACGGCGGTACAGGCCTCCCGCGAGATCGGCATCTGCCACTGCATGTTGGGGCAGTACGACCGGGGCCTGGAAGAGTTGGGCGCGGCGCTGACGCTGGCGCGCACCGCGGCGGACGATACCAACGCCGCCTACATCGCCCTCGACATGGGCACCGCGGCGATGTCGCAGGGGCACCTGCTGGAGGCCCGCCAACTCTACCATCAGGCCCTGCTCTACTGGCGCCGCGTGGGCAACCCGGGCAACCTGGCCCTCACCCTGCAGAACCTGGGCATGGTGCATCACCTCAATGGCCAGTATGCAGAGGCGGAGGAGCGTTTTCAGGAGGCGCTGGCCAAGGCGCGCGGCGTGTCGGACAATCGCTCGCTGGCCTACACACTGGCCAGCCTCGGCGACCTCTACCGCGACACGCAGCGCTACGACGAGGCCCTGGCCCAGTACCAGGCGGTGCAACAGATGGCCACTGCCGCCGGGCTGACCCACCTGCACGTCTACGTGTTGAGCGCCAGCGGCGATACGCTGCGCTTGCAGGGCAACCTCTCGCAGGCCCGCCTGACCATTACCGAAGGGCTGGACCAGGTGCCCCTCGGAGAGATGCCCTACGAGAACGGCCTGTGTCACCTGTCGCTGGGGGCCCTGGCCTTTGCCGCGGGGGACCTGCCCGCCGCCCATAGTGCGCTGGAACGCGCAGTGGCCCTGCTCGAGTCGGTAGCCGCCAAGCGCGACGTGGCCCGAGCGCGGCTTTACCTGGCGGCCACAGCGTTGGCCGAGGGCGACAGCGTCAGCATGCGCCGCGAGATGGAGGCCGTCACCGCCTTGGCCACGGAGCTGGGCACCACCCAGTTCCTGGTGGCGGAGGCGCCCGCCCTGGCGGGGCTTTACCGGTACCTAGAAGGAGAGGAGGCCGGGCACCTCGACCTGGCCGAGCTGCTCACTGAAGCCGCCGGCCTGGGCCCCGCCGAGGGCGAGGGGGCCGCCGAGCGGCCGGACGAAGCACCCGCGCCGCTGGAGTTCCGGGCCCTCGCCGGGGGCCTGGTGCTCAAGGATGGGCAGCCCGTGGCAGACTGGGAATCCGCCGCGGCCCGGCACCTGGCCTTCCTGCTGGTGGCCCATCCCGAGGGCTTGCGGCGTGAGCAGGCCATCGCGGTGCTCTGGCCGGAAGTGACCCGCGAAAAGGGCAACAGCCTCTTCCACTCCAGCCTCTACCGCGTACGGCGCGCCCTGGGCAAGGACTTTGCCATCCACCGTGGCGGCCTGTACGTCGTGAACCCGACGCTCGCGGCCCGATATGATGTCGACGAGTTCCTGCACCTGGCCGGGCAGGGTGACAAAGAGGGCGAAGTAGCCCATGCCGCGCGCGCCCGCGCCATCGCCCTCTACCAGACGCCCTTCCTCGAAACGATGGAAGGGGACTGGAGCGATCACCTGCGAGACAAGCTGCACGCCACCATGGTCAGCCTGCTGATCCGCGAGGCCCGTTACCTGGCCGGGCGCGGAGACGCGGACCAGGCCGAGGGGCTGTTCGTGCGGGCTCGCCGGCTGGAGCCGTTCGATGAGCGCACGCACCGCGGCATCGTCTGGTGCAGGGTCCAGAAGGGGGACCGCGCCGGCGCCACCCGTCAGTATCGTGAGTGTGTGCGGCTGCTGCGCGGCAAGCTCCAGGTGGATCCGAGTGCGGAGACGCGGGCGCTGTACGGCGCCATCCTCGCCGGCAAAGAGTTGCCGCCCCTCGTGTAGCGGCGCCGCTGCCATCCCCCCACCCCACGCCTGATCGCCGACGGCGCTGGTCGACCCCGTCCGGTCATGCCCCACGGGCATCCTCGCTCCCCTCATGACCCTGAGTTGCCGACCAATCACGAAAACCCCCTCTGCTGTGAGTATTCCGTGAGTGCACTCCTGGTACATTGTCAGTGTGACGGCTGACAGGGACCGAACTGCAGGAGGCATCATGAAGAAGACCTACTTCACCATCGTCTACGTCATCCTCTCGGTGGCCGCTATCATCCTGGCCAGCGGCGCCCCCGCAGCCTACGGTGGCAGCGGCGGCGGCTGAGCCCCTCACCTGCGGTGGTAATGCCACAGCACGCTACGAGCCGACCATGATTCTGTTGGTAACGACATCCCTGGCCCTGGCCATCGCCCTGGCCCGGGGAGGAACATTCAGCGGACTGGCCAGCACCCGGCTACGTTACGGTTGGCTGGCCATTCTGCTCTTTGCCCTGCAGGCCCTGGTCATCTACTTCCCCCAGCCTGCCAGGGGCGGCGTGTGGAGCCCACAGACGCTCCTCCTCGTGGGCTCCCACCTGCTGGTCCTGCTGGTGGTGGGGCTGAACTGGCGCCTGCCAGGGATGCCGCTCATCGGGATCGGGTTGGCGCTGAACCTGCTGGT
>JAAZBY010000598.1 GCA_012513595.1 Chloroflexota bacterium | reverse complement strand
CCGGCCGCCGCCATCGCCCACGGGCTCCGCAGGCGGGGGCTGGACCTCGGCGCGGGCATCCTGACCGCCGAGCGCCTGGTGAGCGCCGCGCTGCGCGTGGCGGAGGCGGCGCCATGAGCAACACGGTCGTGGCCCTCCGGCACCTGGAGCATACCTTTCTGGCCGGCACTCCCCTCGAGGCGCCCGCCCTCCGCGATGCGTCGCTAACGGTGCAGCGCGGTGAGATCGCCGCGCTCGTCGGCGAGGGGGGAGCGGGCAAGTCCACGCTGGTGAGCTTTGTGAACGGCCTGCTGCGCCCGCCGCTGCCCGGGCTGGCCGTGGTGCTCGGCCAGGATACCGCCGACCCCCGCTGCGACCTGTTGCGCCTGCGCAGGGCGGTGGGCCTGGTCATGCAATACCCGCACCAGCAGCTGTTCGAGCGCCTCCTGGGCGACGATGTGGCCTACGGGCCGCGGCAAGCCGGCCTCCCGCAGAACGAGATCCGCGAGCGCGTCCGCTGGGCCATGGAGGCGGTCGGCCTCCCCTTTGAGGACTTTCGCGACCGGCACACCTTCACCCTCAGCGGCGGCGAGATGCGCCGCGCCGCCCTGGCCGGCGTGCTAGCCATGCAGCCGGAGATCCTGGTGCTCGACGAGGCCACCAGCGGCCTCGACCCGCGCGGCCAGCGCCAGGTGCATGAGCTGCTCTTGCGCCTGCGCGGCGAACTGCAGACGACCATCATCCTGGTCTCCAACGAGATGGACGAGGTCGCCGCCCTGGCCGATACGGTCACCGTGCTGCACCATGGCCGCACGGTGCTGGCCGGGACGGCCCGTGAGGTGTTGGTGCAGGCGGGCGTGCTCACCGAGGTCGGCCTGACGTCACCGGAGCCCACGCGCATCGCCGCGGCCCTTGCCGAGGGGGGCCTGCCGGTGCCCCCCGACCGCCTGACCGTGCCGGAGACGGAGGAGGCCCTGTGGCAAGCCTTGACTCGTTGAGACACCTGACCCTGGGCCAGTACGCCCCGGGGCACTCGCGGGTGCACCTGCTGGACCCGCGGGCCAAGTTGGTGGCCCTGGCGCTCCTCACCGTGGCGGTGGTGGTGGCCTCCTGGTGGGGGGTGACGCTGGCGCTGGCGGCGCTGATCGGGGCCGCCTATGTCGTGGCGGGGCTGTCGTGGCGGCACGTGGCGTCATCGCTGCGCCCGGTGTGGCCCGTGTTGGGGATGCTGGCCTTCTTCCAGCTCCTCTTTGGCAGCGGCGTCGACCAGGCGCTGGCCGGGAACGTGCTGCTCGTCTCGTGGGGGCCGTATGCGCTCTCGGCCGGGCGGCTGTTGGGCGTGGCCGTCTCGCTGGGCCGGCTGGTGAGCCTGGTGCTCTTGGTGAACCTGCTGACGAGCACCACCACATCTTCCGCCTTGGCCACCGGGCTGGAGATGCTCCTCCGCCCCCTGAACGCCGTGGGGCTGCCGGGGCATGAGCTGGCCCTGATGGGCTCCATCGCCCTGCGCTTCATGCCGATCCTCGGGGAAGAGCTGGAGGCCGTCATGCGCGCCCAGACGGCGCGCGGAGCGGGCTGGACTGGCTCCGGGCGCTGGCGCATGGCCCAGAACGCCCGCCGGGTGGCCGCCGTGATCGTGCCCCTCTTTGCCGACGCCTTCCGCCGCGTGGAAGAGATGACCACCGCCATGCTGGCCCGCTGCTACCAGGGCGGCCGCGGGCGCACCCATCTCGTACACCTGCGGCTGGGCCGCGCGGATTATGTCGCTATCGGCGCCAGCCTGGCCGCCCTGGCCGGCGCCGTCGTCTCCAGGGCCTAGACAGGCACGCACTGCGAAAGGACACGCACATGGAAGCACAGGAACGCGCCATCCGTCGGGTGATCACGGCCGGGCT
>JAAZBY010000597.1 GCA_012513595.1 Chloroflexota bacterium | reverse complement strand
TGACCCGGTCCGGCTCCCTCCCCAGTCCGGCGAGTCCTGTCAGCTCCGCCTCTTGGGCGCCGACAAGAGAAGAGGACAGGATTACCAGGATTGACAGGATTTCAGGAGGGTGACCCGGTCCGGCTCCCTCCCCAGTCCGGCGAGTCCGGTCAGCTCCGCCTCTTGGGCGCGGGACAAGAGAAGAGGACAGGATTGACAGGATTTACAGGATTGGGAGGGAGCCTCACCGGTCACCCTCCTGATATCCTGTGAATCCTGTCAATCGTGTCAGTCCTGTGAATGCTGTTGATCCTGTCAATCCTGTCAGTCCTGTCAGTCCTGTCAGTCCTGTCAGTCCTGTCAGTCCTGCCAGTCCTGTCGATCTTCACCATCCTCTCTGCCGCCGCGGGTTGCCAGGGGGCTGGGGGCTGGCGATAATGCCCGCGCACGTTGAGCGCCGCCGCGGCACACCCTCCGGGAGGTAGCCTTGCGCATCGATCGTGGCTTCGCTGCCTTACTGGCCACCGTGGTCATCTGGGCCTCCACCTTTGTGGTCACCAAGGCGGCCCTGGCCGACCTGCGCCCCCTGACGCTGACCTTCCTGCGCTTCCTCGTCGCCGTCGGGGTGCTCGTCCCGCTGGCCTGGCGGCAGGGGTTCCGCCCGCGGATGGCCCTCCGCCCCGCCTACCTCCTCTTTGGGCTGACGGGCGTGGCGCTCTTTTTCACGCTGCAGAACGTGGGGCTGGCCTACACCACCGCCGTGAGCGCCTCGCTGATCCACGCCGGCACCCCGGCCGTCATCGCCATCGCGGCGGTCGCCGTCCTGGGGGAGCGGCTGGCCAGCCGGCAAGTCGTCGGCGTAAGCCTGGCCGTGGCCGGCAGCGCCCTGGTCGCGCTGGCCACCCGCTCCTCCGCCAGCGGCAGCAACCCCTTTCTGGGCAACCTGCTGATGGCCGGCAGCGTCCTTGCCTGGACAGCCTACACCCTGCAGGGCAAGCGGCTGGCCACCACGGCCGACCCCCTCGTCTCTACCGCCGCCAGCACGTTGGCCGGCCTGCTCTACCTGCTGCCCCTGGCCGCCTGGGACGTGGCCGCGGGCGGCTGGCCCCGGCTGACGGTCCCATCCCTCGGCGCGGTGCTCTACCTCGGCGTGGCGGCCTCGGCGTTGACCTTGGTCCTCTGGAACTATGCGCTGAGCCTGGTCAAGGCCAGCGTGGCCTCTGCCTTTATCAACCTGGTGCCCATCGTCGGCACCGGTTTAGCGCTCTTGACGGGTGAGGCGCTCTCGCCCCTCGAACTGGCCGGCGGAGTGCTGGCGCTGGCCGGCGTCTGGCTCAGCACCCAGGCCGCCCGCCCCAGCCAGATCCCGGCCGAAGCCTAACGACAGTGCCCGCCCCCCGCGGGGCGGCCAGGAGGAATGATCCCGTGCAACAACAACACGGCCCGGAGCAAGCCCAAGTCCTGCTGGCCCTCGAGCGCTTCCAGGAGGGCTACACCCGCCGCGACGTGGCCCGGCTCGACCGCTTTATGGACCTCTTTGCCGATGACGCCGCCGTCGAGTGCCTCGGCACCGGCGGCGTCTTCCCCGGCGAGGAGGAGTGGTGCCTGGGGCGTGAGGCGATCCGCACCCTGATCCAGAGCGACTGGGAGACCTGGGGCGACCTCGAGCTGGACGTGGACGAGGCCCGCATCCACGTCCTGGGTGACGTCGCTTGGCTCTCGGCCAGCGGCGTCGTCACCGACGACGAAACGCGCGAGCAGTCCCTGGCCGATTCGCTGGCGCGCATGCGCTGGCTGCTCGATCAGGACCTGCCGGCCGACAACACCCTGTCAACCATCGTGAGGGAGGCCACCGGCACCCTCCTGGAGCTGCAGCAGGGCACCACCTACATCTGGCCGCTGCGCTTCACGGCGGTGCTCGTCAAGAAGGAGGGCCGCTGGAAGTTCCACCAGATGCAGTTCTCCTTCCCGACGGTCGGCCTGCCCGACGTGCGCCTGGCGCCGGGCCCCGGCCCCGAGGCCCGCGGGTAGCCGCCCCGTGCGAGCCATCCTGTGGGATTATGACGGCACCCTCGGCTACCGGCAGGGAGGCATGTGGTCGGCCTCCCTGCTCGAGGCGATCCGCGCCGATGATCCCTCCTCCCCGCTGACGCTCGACGAGGTGCGCGCGCGCCTGCGGGGCATCTTTCCCTGGGAGCGCCCCGCCGAGCCGCACCCGCAGCTGTGTGCGCCGGCGGCCTGGTGGGCGGCGCAGGTAGCCCTCCTGGAGGGCGCCCTGGGCGGCCTGGGCTTCCAGCCGGCGCGCGCGCGGCGCGTGGCTGCGCAGGTGCCGGCCATCTACCTGAACCCCGCCGCCTGGCACCTCTACCCCGACACGTTGCCGACGCTCGACCTCCTCAGCGCCCGCGGCTGGCGGCACTATGTCCTCTCCAACCACCTGCCCGAGCTGCGCGACATCGTCGCCCGCCTGGGCCTGGCGCCGCGGCTGAGCGGGCTGTTCAACTCAGCCGAGACGGGCTATGAGAAGCCCCATCCGCAGGCCTTCCGCCTGGCCCGCGAGGCGATCGGCCCCGCCCGCCCGCTCTGGATGGTGGGTGACAACCCCATCGCCGACGTAGCCGGCGCCGAGGCCGCCGGCCTTCCCGCCATCCTGGTGCGCACCCCGCCCTGCGGCACCCGCTACCACTGCGCCGACCTGGCCGGCGTGCCCGCCATTCTCGCGGGCGCTCCCTCCCGTTGACGCGAAGCGGCCCGGGCACCCATGCGGGCGCCCGGGCCGCTCTTCTCCACTCCACAGCGTGGCCCCCTGCGGCTCAGCCAGGTCCGTCGGGGCCGTCGGGGCTGTCGGCCAACACGACGATCGCGTCCCCCACGGAGACGCTGCCGCCCTCGAGCACCTGGACAAAGATCCCTTCCCGCGGCATCACGCAGTCGCCAGCCTGGTAATAGATGGCACAACGGGTGTGGCAGACCTTGCCGATCTGCGTCACCTCGACGAGCGCCACGCCCAGCCGCAGCCGCGTCCCGATCGGGAGCGACACCAACTCCAGCCCGCGGGTGGTGATGTTCTCGGCAAAGTCGCCGGGGCCCACGTCCAGCCCCTTGGCCTGCATCTTGGCGATGCTCTCCTCGGCCAGCAGCGAGATCTGTCGGTGCCAATCGCCGGCGTGGGCATCGCCCACCAGCCCCCAGTGGGGCCGCGCCTCCGCCGTCCCCACGTTCGCCTTGCGCGTGCCCGTCTTTTCACTGGTGCAGACCGCTACGACCGTCCCTTTCACGCCTGTCCCTCCGCCAGCACATCATCGTTCAAGAGCAGCACGTCCACCGCGGTGCCCGCCTCCAACGACTCGGCCTCCTCGGGGATGACGGCCAGCCCGTCGGCGCGCACCATCGAGAGCAGAATCCCCGAGCCCTGTTCGCCCGTCAGCCGCGCCGTGAAGCCGTCCGCGCCGCGCTCCACCCGCACCCGCAGGTAGTAGCGGAAGCCCTTGCGCTTCTTGTCCACCGCGTCCAGCAGGGTGGCGCGCACGGTGGGCTGTGAGCGCGC
>JAAZBY010000596.1 GCA_012513595.1 Chloroflexota bacterium | reverse complement strand
CTTTCCGCGCCCCCCGCGGGCGCGGCCCCATTGAAGCCTGGACATGGTCTTTATCGACGGAGATCATAGCCGCGCTTTCCGCGCCCCCCGCGGGCGCGGCCCCATTGAAGCTGCGGCCCGCGCCGCGAGGATTGCGGCAGGGTCTGTCTTTCCGCGCCCCCCGCGGGCGCGGCCCCATTGAAGCGTGAGAGTGCCGCCGTACGCCCCGCCGCCGTTGGGCCTTTCCGCGCCCCCCGCGGGCGCGGCCCCATTCCGGCCGGCCCTGATCGCCCTCACCACCTGCCGCCGCGCCCCCCGCGGGCGCGGCCCCATTGAAGCGGCACGGCCCCGTCGTTGTAGTACTTCACCTTAAGCCCTTTCCGCGCCCCCCGCGGGCGCGGCCCCATTGAAGCAGAGAATTGCCGCACCAGAAGGGGTCCCGGCCAGGCTTTCCGCGCCCCCCGCGGGCGCGGCCCCATTGAAGCCACCGATACGGCCAGAGAGGTCCGCGCGGACCTCGCGGCTTTCCGCGCCCCCCGCGGGCGCGGCCCCATTGAAGCAGGCGCAGAACCGCGGCGCTGGCCTTGGCGGCGAGGACTTTCCGCGCCCCCGCGGGCGCGGCCCGTTGAAGCAGGGCCATCGGGGTCAGAGTTCCTTACTGAAGTCAAGGGGGGGCTGCGCTCTTCTCGGCACGCGAAGATCCTCCTGTCTCGGCAACGCGAGGCGTTTCGAGCTTTGACGGGCTGTCCTGGAGGCCGCTGTCATGGCTCCAGGCGGTTCGCGTTTGGGTCGATGCCCGCCAGGTCGTTGGGCTTCCACGTTGACCCGCAGGAAGGCCAGGCCATCGAGGCGGAGGCGGTGGATGACGCTGAAGATGGACGCCGCCGGGTCCTCGCCGCCGGTCAGCACGTTCCGTCGCTCGATCCCGCGCTGACGCCGCACCCCCTCGATGCGTTCCGGCAGGCAGGCCGCACCCTCGGCGCTGTGGATGAGAATAGCGTCACCACACGCCGCTCAGGGCGGCCTGGCAGGATGGGCAGCGGCCTTTCTCGAGGCGGTTGCTCGTGACGAGGTAGCCCGACCGGCGCACGACGGCCCGGCCGCAGGCCGGGCAGGCGGTATCGCCGGCGCCCTCGACCGCGGCATTGCCGATGTAGACGTGCTTCAGGCCCTCTTCACGGGCCACGTCGCGCAGTCGCACCAGGGTCGACACCGGCGTCGGCGGGGTGCGGGTGAGCTTGTAGGCGGGGTGGAAGGCGCTGAGGTGCAGGGGGGTCTCACGGCCGAGTTCCTGGCGGATCCAGCGGCACATGGCACGCACCATGTCCGGGTCGTCATTGGCGCCGGGGATGACCAGGTTGGTGACCTCGACATGGACGCCCTCGCGCCGCAGGATGCGCAGGGTGCGCAGGACCGGCGCCAGGCGCTGGTCGCAGTAGGTCACGTAGAAGTCATCGCTGAAGCCCTTGAGGTCGACATTGGCGCCGTCGAGGACCTGGCAGAGTTCCCGCAGGGGCTCCTCCTGGATCTGGCCGCAGGTGATCCAGTAGTTGCGCAGGCCTTCGGCCTTCGCGAGGCGGGCGGTTTCGAGCATGTACTCGAAGAAGACGGTCGGCTCGGTGTAGGTGTAGGCGATGCCGGCGTCGCCGCGCTGGACGGCCGCCGCCACCACGGCCTGTGGCGGGATATGCCGTCGCGGGACGTCTTCCGGTGAGGCCTGGCTGATCTCGTAGTTCTGGCAGAACACGCAGCCCGAGTTACAGCCGACCGTGGCGACCGAGAGCGCCGTCGAGCCGGGCAGCATGTGGTAGAGCGGCTTCTTCTCGATCGGGTCGGCCCGCAGGGCCACCGGCAGGGCGTAGGTCAGGGCCCGGAGTCTGCCGTCGACATGGGCGCGGACCCGGCACACACCGCGTTCACCCTCGGCCAGGACGCAGCCGCGCGGGCAGAGCCGGCACTGCACCCGGCCATCGGGCATGGTGCGGTAGTACCGGGCCTCCTGGAGCGACAGCCCGAGGTCGCGCACGCGGGCCAGGCTGAGCAGCTCGCGCAGGCGCTCCTTGGCGAAGAGCGGCCGTGTGCCGGCCGCCGCCGGCGGCGGGTCGGCGACGGCGTCCGGGGCAGGGGACACGGCCGGCGGTGTGTCGACGCCCGCCGCGACGGGGTCGGCCGCGGCTGCCCGCAGTTGCCGCACGCCGGTCGACAGCACCACCACGGCGGCCAGGACCGTCAGACAGCGCCCTGGCAGGCGCAGTCCACGCCGCCAGGAGGACGGCAGGAGACTCAGCCCGAAGACAGTCGGGAGCAGGACCAGCGACGAGCCGGCGAAGAATGCACCCAGGGTCAGCATCGCCGCTGCGGGCCCACGCGAGGCACCGGCCAGGAAGCCCGCCGCCAGGAGCGGCGGGCAGGGTGCCAGGCCCGAGAGGAGCCCCATCGTGACGGCGCCGCCGGCGGCCACGAGTGGCCCACCGCGGCAGGCGCAGCCGTCGCCACGGCCCGCCGGGACGGCCGCCGAGACCAGGAGGACCAGGCCCGCCGCCAGACTCAGGCACCAGGGCGCCGGCAACGGCAGGCTCGAGGCCGTCACCAGGCCGATGGCCAGGCCGACCGCGAGGTAGGCCAGGAGCCGACCCGCCAGCCACAGGGCGCCCAGGCCCGCCAGGCGCCGCGATGGCGCCGCGGCGTGTCGACCCAGGTAGCCGAGATGCAGCGCGCCGCAGTGCAGCACACACACCGGCCCCGCACACAGGCCCGCCAGGAAAGCGCTTGCCAGGGAACTCCACATCGCCGGGAGGTACCCCCTTGTCGATGGTGACGACGGGTCCACGGCGTACGCCCGAACCCCTGGTGTTCACCATACCCGCGGCGCTCCGGCGATGCAATCGCCAGGCCGCCGGGGGCGGGGCTGTTCGAACGTCCGGTTCTGGCACCCCTTCAGGGTGACCAGGTGAGCGGTGAACGGCGGCGGACGGGCTCGAGCACGGGTTCTCGGTCAATCCGCGCTGATGAGCAGGCGACCGGGATGGGTGGCCAGCCGGGGCTCGCAGCCGTGCAGGTCGAGGCTGATGTCCTCGACCGCGTTCGTCAATTCCAGCGACCAGGCGGAACGCCTGCCGCCCGTTGCGGCGCGCACGTCCACGGTCATGAGGTCGTCGGCGTCGCGGGTATTGCCGCTGAAGGCCACCGCGCCGTCGGGAGTTTTGAACGTCACGTCCAGGTGCTCGCCCGCTCCCTGTCCCGCCACCTTGAGGGCGATTTCCGCGGCCCCGGCGCGGGGGGCCAGGTACGCCGGCGGCTGCTTCTCCGCCAGCGTCAGCCGCGGCCCGGCCAGGCAGACGTAGCGGTTGGTGATCCTGAGCTGTCCTTTGGCGCCGCTGCAGGTGACCGAGATGCCGTAGACCCCGCGCTCCGGCGCCACCAGGTCAATCGGCGCCTTCTGGCCGGCCGCGGCCTGCACGATGGCCAGGGTCTGCCCTGACGGGGACACGATGACGGCCACATTCGAGGTGGTGTGGTGAGCGTGCTGGAGGGCGATCAGCTCACCGGTCAGGCGCTCGCCCTTCTCCAACAGCACTTGGTAGGTTGCGCCAGGGCGGTGGGTGAAGACCTGATGGAGTGCCTCTTCCGGCACGTCCTCTGCTGAGAAGGGCACCAGGTTGGCCCCGGCCACCCGCATGGCGGCCTGGCTGATCTGGGCGGCCATGGGGTTCGGCGTCTCTGCCGGCTGGCGCCAGAGCGCGTAGTCCTGCCGTGCAATCAGGTCATTGGCCCGACGGAACCAGGCGAAGTAGTCCTTGTGGGTGGTGGCATACTCGGGCCCCTCGTAGAACACCCAGTAGCCATGCGTCAGCTCGGCCCCCAGCACCGCGCTCTTGCCCTCGAACTCCGGGTTGGCGCCGGCCACCACCGGGTCCAGGCCGGCCATGTAGCGGATTGCGGGGTCCACCTTGTCCAGTTCCGCCCGGCGGTTCACCACGACCTTGCGCACATTCTCCAGAGCGGCCTCCAGCTCGAACTCGCGGCGCCAGTAGGTGTCGACCTCGGCCATGATCAGGGGCGCCTGTCGGGTGTGCCACTCGCGCCAGACCGCCTCCTGGATGAACAGCGAGTGGCTGGCCGGGTAGACCACGAACTGGAAGCGCGGGTTGAGGGCATCCACGGCCGCGCGCAGCTCCCGTGCACGGTTCCGCCACTGGGTGACCTGGTAGTCTCGGAAAGGCTCGGTCAGGTTCTGTTCAGCCAGCCAGGCCGCGCGGTCCTTGGGCAGCGGGTCGGGCAGGGGCACACCCTGGGTCGCGGCAAAGCGCTGCAGCACCGGCTCATCGTACGAGAGGGCATAGCACATGCCCCCGCCGATGGCGCCGGGGTCGTAATTCTCGAAGTCCAGGAAGACACCCATGACCGCGGGGACCTCCCGCGAGAGCCTGGCATAGAACAGGATGCGGTCGCGCCAGTAGTCCCACAGGGCGTCGGCGTTCGGGCTGCCCAGCTCACCGCAGCGTCCCCGGGCGTCGGTGACGCGCAGCTTCGGGTCGCCCTTCTCGACGATGGTGCCGCGGATCCAGGGCATGTAGAACATGCTCTGCGCCTCGGCCAGCCGCGCCACAC
Organism: Chloroflexota bacterium; assembly: GCA_012513595.1. The sequence goes on along the minus strand of JAAZBY010000596.1, from coordinate 791 downwards.
GTTCCACCCGGGCATTGTCATCGGCGCCGATACGGGGCACCACCACATTGAAACCGGCCGCCTTGATCTCGGCCACATGCTCCGCGGTCATGACCCACTGGTTGCTGAGGCTGAGGACCTTGTCCACCAGGATCCGGTAGGGCTCCTCGCGACTGCCCAGGCGCTCCCGGCGCGCCTCCCACGAGTCCTGAGCCGCGGCTCCCGCCGTGACCGCCATCATCAGTGCCAGCATGAATCTCTTCATCATCCTCCTCCTCGAGTTGGGACGGACAGCTCTGAGCGTTCCGTACCAGTAGCCGCCAAAGCCCTGCTTTCCCAGCCAGGTTCTGTGGGTATCCCCCACCCCGGCAGGCCGGTCTGGCTGACTATCCCTCGATGACCTCGGCAACCGTCCCGATTGCGGTACGACGTTTGTCAACTGTCGGCCGGGGCGCGGTCTCCAGGCCAGCGCCGGTGCTTGTCCGAGTCGTCGACGAAGCGCTTCGCGGGAAGAGGGATATGAAACCACGAAAGGCACGAAAAGCACGAATGCGAGGACATTCGGAGAGGTGAGAGCGACAAGACAGTCCGGCGGGTGCCCGTCGCCGTTCGCGTGTCGGGCCTCTCCCACCCGATCCACTCCAATCCGGTCCTATCCTGTTCGTGTCTTTCGTGCTCTTCGTGGTTACAGATCGTCTCGGGGGTGCCTGGACCGTCTCACCCGGCTGGTGACCTCGGCAACCGTCCAGACCACAAAGCGACGATTGGCACACGGTTCTGCGCCCTGCCAGGTACGGGCTTGACGTGCGTTT
>JAAZBY010000063.1 GCA_012513595.1 Chloroflexota bacterium | reverse complement strand
CCTTGGTGACCACATAGTGGCGGAACCGCCAGCCGTGACCGTGCTCGCCGGCCTGGTTCAGGGCTGCCAGATAAAAGAGGGGTTGCAGGCTGTCTTCCGCCTTGCCGTCCGACCACATCCGCGCGGCCGTCTTGAAGTCGCCCGGAATGCCGTCCTTGGTGACTATGTCGATATAGCCGACCACCGGGATCGGCACGCCCGGAACGTGCAGCTCGACGCGCCGCTCGAGCACGCCGTCAAAGTTCGCGCGTACCTCCGCGAGCATGTTCGTGACCGGCTTGGCCGCGGCCATCCGCTCGCCCACGGTGCCCGTCGAATCGGCGGTCTCGCCGACCTCCCAGGGCACGTCTCGGTTGCGCTCGAGCTGCGCGCCCCACGCCTGCCTCCAGGCCACGCCCAGGTCCGTGCCCTGCCCCAGGTGCGCCTCGACGGCGTCGTGCCAGGCAGAGCCCACCACGAGCGCCGGCGCCGTCGGTGTCTGTACCCTGTCCACATAGCGCAGGCGCCAGGCGTGGCCGCAGAGGAGGTACGTGCTGATGCTCGAGTAGCTGAGGTGCTCGATGCTAGCCATTGCGCTCCTCCTCCGACGGCTTGCGGGCAAACTGGCGGCACACCCTGGCGTCCCAGCGCCGCCACCGCTCAACGCGGGTACGCCGCTGGCGACAGACTCCGTAGCCGTAGGCGTCCGCCTCAAACGCGGTGCAGTTGCCGCAACACTGGCCGCGCCGCTTCTCGTACCCTTTGGCGATGGCGGGCATCACTCCGCCTCCGTCAGGTTCCGGGCTGCCGCCATTCCCGTTCCCTTCTTGTACGCCTCCCACAGCGCCGCGATGACCTCATCCCGGCAGCCGATGGGGTTCACGAGGTAGTCGAAGGCGGTCATCACAGCGGCCAGAAGGTCGGGCGCGGCAGCAATGAGGTGGACGTTGCAGTACGCAACGGTCTCAGCGACCAGGTTGCCGCCATAGGCGGCCACGTTCTGCGGGTCGGTGGTGCTCAGCCCGTCGGGCGCATCCGCAATCACGGTCGTAAAGGTGGAGAGTGTCGGGCACTCGGGGTACCCTGGACCCACATGCCACGGCCCTGGCGTGTGCGGGCCCTGGCCCACGCGACGATAGTTAGGCGGCATCCTGCACCCCCAGCTTTTCCGCTACCTCGGCGATCTCCGCATCGCTGCCCGGGATCCTGCCCCCGTTGGTTTCCAGGATCCTCTCGGCGCCGAACTGGGCCACGAGGTCGGTGAGCGTGGCGCCGGCTGGCGTGGCGGTCGGCGTCAAGGTGGCGGCGGCCACAACGGGCTTTGCCGGCTTTGCCGACGCGGCCGCCTCGAGCTCGGGGGCCGTCCGCCAGGACCCTTCGATCACGTCGCCCTCGCGGGTGAGGTCGGCGCCGAACTCATCCGCCCGCTTGAGCCCGCCAATCAGATCGGGGAACACGACGTCCGCGCAGTAGCCCACGGCCCGCCACCTGAGCATGTTGCCGGGATAGGTCTCCCAGGCGCCTTCTTTCTTGATGATCCCGGCGCGCTTGGCGTCCTCTAGCGTCCACGTGGCGGTGTATTCGAAGCCGTTGGCGCGCTTCATCCACACACGACAGGCCACGGGGTTGCCCTGATCATCGGCAACATCCTCGATCGTCACGCCGGCGCAGAGAGGCGACTGCATGATCATCGCCAGGGCCCCGCGCGGGCTGATCGTCGGCCGGCCCTGTACCACCTGGATGAACTCGAACGACGCGGCCAACCCCAGCCCGAGTTCGTAGCCCTTGAGCATGATGGCCATCGCCTGCTCCGGGCTCGATACCCCGAACAGCCTGGCCTGGTGCATCGCCGGGGCAACGCTCTGGATCATCTGCCAGGTCGTGGGGGTCAGGGGCCGGTACACCGTAAGCGCGTTACTTTCCATGGGATTCTCCTTGTACTTCGACGGGGTTCCCCGTCTCCTCGTGCACAACGCTGAGGGTCTGCCCCTCGCGGAGCCCGAGCGCGCGCCGAACGCCGGCCTTCGTCCCCGGCCCGATGCCGGGGATCCGCTCGCCGGCGTCCAGGTCCGTGAGGAACTGGAGCGCCCAGGCCGCCGTCGCGCAGTACTCGAGGATTGGCTTGAGCTTCTCGAGGCCGATCCCCGGCAGCGCGGTCAGCACCTTCTCGGGCTCCGTGAGGGTGACGCCCACCTTGACCGGGGCGACGGGCACGGTGCCAGAGCGGTCGCGCCCGGCCAGGCGCATAACGGTCGCCTCATAGTCGGCGTCGGCGCCAACGTGGATCACCATCGCCCCGAGCTCCTGCGCCTTGAGCAGCGCGCCCTGTAGCGACTCCCACGTCCAGCCGTTCTCGCCATGTTCGGTGATCACCTTGCCGGTTGAACCGCACCGGAGTTCGCCGGTGATCACGAGGTACGCCCAGCGCGTGCGCTGCACGAGCCCGGCGATCTGGTTGAACAGGCGGTTCGAGGCGATGCTGGACAGGAGGTCGCTGGCGGTCTTGCGCTCCACCGCGAGCAGGTCGCCCGACGCCGTGGTGATCAGGAGGTCGCCATAGTCCAGGGCCGTGATGGCCGTCATCGCGCCGCCGAACGTGAGCTGCTGTACCCACGCGGGCTCTCGCGAGTCGATCAGGACGGCGGTGATGCTGGGCGGCATGGCGACCTCCTTGCTGCTTGTGGCCTAGTTCAACAGCTCCGGTGCGACGGCCCGCACGCTCTCGAGGAACGCCTCGGCAGCGGCCTCGTCGGCGCTCAGGCGGTCCTCGGCGGGCGGCTCGTCGGGCTGCCCCGCGATCTCGAGGTCCCCGAACGGATCGTCCGGGGTCGGGTGCCAATGGATCGAACCGACGCAGATCATGCGGTACCTCCTTCTCAGGTACGGGGGCCCGGGTTCTGTCCGGGCTAGAACGGCAGCGCGACGCCCTCGAGGAGCTCCTGCACCTCGGGCGAGTCGACGGTGTAGAACTCGGCGATCATCGGTACGCCGGCCATCTGCGCGGCGAGGCTGCCGCGATTACCGCCGGTCGCCTTGATGAGCGCCTTCACGAACTCGAGCGCCGTGGCCCGGCGGGTCACGGCCGGGTCGGGGAGCGGTGCCTGCTCGACGTCGTCGATGACCAGCTCCTCGTCGTCCCCCTGGTGGCCGGTCGCCGCGCGGTAGGCCGCCCGGCAGGCCGCCTCGTCCGCGTAGAGCTCCACGAACTCGAGCGTCGTGGCCTCCCGCTCGCCGCCGTCCTTGGTCGTGTAGGTGCGCCCCGTGGGAACGAACCGCACCCGGCACCAGCGGCCTTTGGCCTCGCGCGGGTTGTTCAGCCCGAACCGTCGCAGGCTGGGCCACACGGTCTTGATCCACTCGGTAGATTCGGCGATCATCTCCCGCTCGATGGCGAACGTGACGTGCTGCTCAGCGAGAGGGAGCACGGCGACGGTCATCGCCGTCCGGGCGTGCTCCTCGGGGTGCACCGCCGGGTCGTACTGCACCTTGCCGCGGCCGCGCACCAGGACACACAGGTACGCGTCCATCTGAATCTGGCCCCAGTACTCCCGCGGGCGGAGCTGGGCTTTCGCGGCGCGCTCATATGGATCCATTGGTCTGTCCTTTCCTCTCGTGGTACACTGCTTCCGATGGTTTCCGTCCCGCGCGCCTGGCAGGGTTGCCGCCCTGCCAGGCGCCCCTCTATGCGACCAGCTCTTCGTACTCCCGCGCCACCTCCTCCTCCGTCGGCTGCCGGCCCCAGCGCCGGGCCAACGCGTCCTCGCACACAGCGCCGTCCACGAGCGCTGCGGCCTCCTCGTCGCTACACCCCGCGTTGCGCAAGGCGTCGTACAGCTCTGCGTACCCGGTCATGCGCCGTCTCCTCGTGCTGCTGTTGGAGCCACCCCGCCACGTTGGTGAGAGAGAGCTCAACCGTTCGGATGCGCTCCTCGAGCGCTCTGGCCGCCCGCTGCGCCTCCGCGAGCAGGCGCGCCTGCTCGGCCAGGCCCGCCTCGAGGTCCACCACGTGAATCGCCAGGGCAGCCCGCTCCGCCTCGCACTGCCGT
>JAAZBY010000595.1 GCA_012513595.1 Chloroflexota bacterium | reverse complement strand
GCTGCTCAAGGTGAGCAAGGACGGCGTGAACCGCGTCTACTTTGCGACCGGGCATCAGGAGCGCGATCCCCAGAGCACCGACGTCAACGGCTACGACACTATCCGACAGGTTCTGGAGAGCGAGAACTACCAGGTCAGCCAGTGGAACGCGGCCACGGGCCAACCGGTGCCGCAGGATGCGGCGGTGTTGGTCATCGCCGGGCCGCAGAGCGAGTACGCGCCCCAGGAGCTGGACGCCCTGCGAGCCTACGTCGCCCAGGGGGGGCGCCTGCTGGTCATGGTCGAGGCCGGGCATGCCGATCCGCTGGGGGGCTTTTTGCAGCCGTACGGCCTGGTGCTGAACGACGACGTAGTCATCGACCCGGCGCAGGCCTTCTTTGGCGACCTGGTCACGCCGCTGGTGGGTAGCTACACGTTCCACCAGATCACCAAGGACCTGAGCGGGGCCAGCACGATCTTCCCGACCGTGCGTGCTTTGACGCTGGTCGACCCCGCGCCGCAGGGCTGGCTGGTGACGGTGTTGGCTCAGTCCAGCGCCGACGCCTGGGCCGAGGTCGCCTATCGTGAGGCCCAGGTGCAGCACGACGCGACGGAGGCGGCCGGACCGCTGGCCCTGGTGGCCGCGGTCGAGCCGCAGGGTGAACCTGCCGGCCGCGGCAGGCTGGTGGTGATCGGCGACTCGGACCTGGTGGCCAACAACATCGTCAACTCGGTGCGGGGCGTCGCCAACGTCGACCTGTTCATGAACGCCGTGGGCTGGCTGGCGGAGGAGGACGAACTGATCTCCATCCGCCCTAAGCAGTACGAGGCGCGCGAGGTGACGCTGACCTCTCCGCAGACGCGTGCCGTCGTCTATGGCAACATCATTGCGGTCCCGTTGGCGGTGCTGGCCGCCGGGGCGCTGGTGTGGTGGAGGCGCCGCTGACATGAAGGTCCGCAACACGCTGCTTCTGGTGGCTGTGCTGGCCCTGATCGGCGCCTACGTGTGGTTCTTTGAGCGTGGGCCGGCGGCCGCACCGGGCACCGCAGAGGGTGCGGAGCCCACGCCCACCGAGGCGGTGGCGGTGCTATCGTTCGACCCTGCCGAGGCGCGGTCGCTGCTCCTGGCCCGCCCGGCGACGGGCCAGTCCACCCTCCTGCGTTACGACGGGGCCACCTCGAGCTGGTTCGTGGCCGGGGAGACGACACAGCCGGCCGACGAGAGTTCGGTGCGGCTTCTGGTGTCGTACCTGTCTGACCTGAGCGCCCAGCGCGTGCTGACCGGCACGCTGGACAGCCTGGCCAGCTATGGCCTGGACCCTGCCGAGATGGTGGTCACCGTCGACCTACAGGATGGCCAACAGGCCGTCGTCGAGATCGGCGCCGAGACGCTCACCGGGACCGCGCACTATATGCGGGTGCCCGGCCAGAGCGCGGTCATGACGGTGTCCTCCTACGTGGGAGAAAACGTCGCGCGGTTCATCGACGCGCCGCCGTACCAGCCAACGCCCACCCCCGAGCCCGCCACGTCGCCAGAGGCGACGCCGGCGCCGAGCCCCTCTCCGTGACGGAAGTGGTGACAAGAGAGACGGCCCGAGGGTCATGTGACCCTCGGGCCGCCTTGTGCTGCTCCGGCGGTGACGTCCGCGTCTAGGCCTGCCCGGTGGCGCGCTTGTAGGCGTTGACCATCGAGTAGACGTACCCCGCGGCCGACTCGGCCACCCACTCGCTCCCACGGATGCGAATGGCCCCCATCTCATAGGCGGACTCGCCGTCGAGCCTGCCGCTGAGGAGCTTGTCCAGCGTTGCGCTCGACATAATCGCACCGAACGTGGCGCCATCGGCAGTGCCGACCGCGCCTTCCAGCGTGCCCTTGACGATCTTGAGGGTGTACTCGGCACTGAGGTCAGTGATGGTGAAGGCAACAGTCAGATCCGCCCGGGAGATGCGCTGTTTGTACGCGTCATCGGCCTGGAGCAGGGCCACCATCTTGTTCAGGGCGTCGTATAGCTGTTCCTTCGACGTGTACTCGGGCATGTGGTCCTCCTTTGCTCGCGGACAAGTCAGGTGGTGCAGGAACATCGCCACTGGGCGCATTATGCGGTGGTCTGCACACGTCTGCAAGCGAACGCGTCTACTGCATAGTCTGCGGGAAGGCCGATACTGCGTCTGCTAGCAGGCCCTCCACCCATGCGCCGTCCGCCAGGGCGGCCGCCTTCCAGCCGGGCGCCAGCCGATCGAGCAGGACGGCCTGCGCCATGCCGGTGTAGTAGAAGCGGGTCTCGCCCTCGCGGCCTGCCTGCCGGCGCATCTGCGCGACCTCCTGCTTCCAGTACTTGGGAAAGCCTCGGTAGGCCGCGAAATCGGCGTCGACGGCGGGCGTCAGGACCGGCAGATAGCCCTGGCTCTCGTTGGCCGCCCGCCAGATGGCGAGTGCCACGTATTTGGCCAGGCCCTCCTCCCACTCCAGCTGCTGTTCGTAGGCGATGAGCGCGGCGGATAGGCCGTGCGAGGCGCGGCGTTCTTGGCGCGCGCGAAGGAAATCCGCGGCCAACGCCGCCGCCTGGCCGTCGGACGGAGCGGCGAGCGCCTCACTCAGGAGGGAGGTCTCACGCCGCCAGTCGGCGCGCATGTCGGGATCGGCCTGCCAGTACGCGTCGCCGTGGTGATGGGCGGCCTCCGCCTCGGTTAGCCGCTCGGGGGCCAGCGTGGCCTGGTAGGCGTGGAACGTCTCATGCAGGAGGCCCGAGATCTGCACCTCGCTCGGCTGGATCAGGAGACGGAACGGGAAGATCGGCTCCAGGGGGTCGGGAAGCATGTCTCGGAACATGTCGATCAGGAAGGCATCGGTCTCTTCCTTCGTCGCCATGCTGCCCGCCCAGGCGTCTCCCACGCGCACGGCAAAGTTCTGTGGGTCGGAGGAAGCGCGCCGGTAGCAGGCCAGGCCGTCGACCCCCTCGGGGAGCGCCTCCCAGCCGGCAGGCGCAGCCTCGACCCCCACCAGGAACGAGTACTCGCGGTTCCACACGATGACCGGGATCGTGGCCCGTCCCCAGCCCGGCCACACCTCTTCGCCGAGGGCCTCCTTGAGGTGCAGAGCCTCGCGGAGGCGCGTGGCGTCGGCCGGCGTCAGCCGCTCGGGCGCCGCCGCCGGGCCCGGCAGCGACCGATTGCTGATGGCCGCAGCCAGGGCCGCGAACGCACAGACCAGCAGCAGCGCGCCGGCGACGATGAGCAGGATCCGCGCGGAACGCCTCATGTGCACTCCTCTACGAGGTGCGATCGAGCAGCTTCTCGCGAACCTTCTCGTTGTGGCAGCCGGTCCCGAGGCCGGGCCCCTCCGCCCAGCAGTTCCCGCACGATGCGCAGACCGCCCGACGGCTCGCGCCGCTGGCCAGTCGCTTGGGGAGGTCGGGCTCGGCGATCAACGGCCGGCACATGCTCGCCAGCTGTACCACCCCGCCCGCCAGGATCCGTTCCATCGCCCGCAGCGAGCGCAGTCCGTTGACCAGGGCCAGCGGATAGCCCGGCCCGACGGCGGCGCGGGCCGCCTCAGCCAGGGGCAGGTAGCGCCCCTCACCCCGGCCCACCTCCTCGGGCTGGCCGAGGGCATGGCTCACCTCGACGCAGGCGATGCCGACCTCACGGCAGAACGCCGCCACGCGCGCCCCATCGGCCGCCGTCAGGCCATGCTGGCTGGCCCCGGAGACGCCCAGCTTGATCCAGACGGGGTACCGGTCGCCGACTTGACGGCGTACGGAGTCAACCACGTCGCGCAGGAAGCCCAGGCGCCCATAGGGGCCTCCCGGCCCCCAGCGATCGCTGCGAGAGTTCGTGGCGGGGGTCAGGAACTGAGTGATCAGGTAACCGTGCGCGCCATGCAGCTGCACGCCGTCAAAGCCGGCCTGCTGGGCCCGCCACGCGGCGCGGCCAAAGGCCTCGATGGCGCGCTCCACCTCCGCGCCGGTCATCGCCCGCGGGCGCGCGCGTTCGGCGGTCGCTACGCCGGACGGGGAGACGGGGTCCGGGTTCACGTCCGGGTCGCAGCTAGCACCGGAGTGGTTGATCTGGACGATGACCTGGGCCCCCGCGGCCTGGGCGGCGGCGATCGTCTGCCGCCAAGCGGGTATCAGATCGTCGCTCGCCAGGGAGGACATCTCGGGGTGGGCCTTGCCGGCGGGCTCGACGAAGGCATGCCCCGTGACGATCGTGCCCACCCCGCCCTCTCCCAGCGCCCGGTACAGGGCCGCCAGGGCCGGCAGTGGCGCGCCGGTATCCGGGTGAGACAGGCGCTCGGCAGTGGCCGAACGCATCAGGCGGTTGCGCAGATGCAGGCTGCCGATCTGCAGCGGCTCAAACAGCAGTGACATCAGCGGGCTCCCCGTTCGTCGGTCGGTGGGTTGGCGGCGTCGAGCATGGCGACGATGTTCTCCGCGGGTACGTCGGCCATGATGTTATGGATCTGCTGAAAGACGAACCCGCCGCCCGGCGCCAACACGCCCACGCGGCGGCGGACGTCCGCGGCGACCTCGGCCGGAGTGCCGGACGGGAGGACGTCTCGAGTGTTGCAGCCGCCGCCCCACAGGCACAAGTCGCGGCCGAACTCGGCCTTGAGCCGCTCGGGCTCCATGTCGGTAGCGGTGGTCTGTACCGGCTGGAGGATGTCCAGCCCCGCCTCGATCAGGCCCGGGATGAGCGGGTAGAGGCCGCCACAGGAGTGCAGCATGATCTTGGCCGCGCTCAGCTCTTTGGCCCGCGCCCACATGAGCGCCTGGCGCGGCTGGATGAACTCGCGGTACATGCGCGGCGAGATCTGCGGTCCCGTCTGCATGCCCAGGTCGTCGCCAAAGAGCAGAATGTCGATCTGGTCTCCCACGGCGGAGAGGTACTTGTCCAGGTTGCCCAGGTGCAGTTCCACCAGGCGGTCCAGAAAGCGGTGGGCGCGGCGCGGCTCCCCCGCCAGCAGCATAAAGAACACGTCATTGCGGAACAGGAACTGCCCCGACTCCAGAAGGTTGGCCCCGAACAGGCCGATGATGGCCCGCTCGGAGCTCTGACGCAGCCGCCGAGCCCCCTCGGCAAGCGCCGCCAGCCCGGCGGGATCATACCCCAGCGGCGCCGGCGGCGATCCAAGCGCCGACCACATTACCTTGGAGAAGGGGGTGTCGAGATCGGTCAGGTCGGCATCCGCCGAGCCCATCAGGGGGAAGCAGGTCTGCTCAAAGTAGAGGCAGCCGGCCTTCTGGATGGCGATCAGCGTGCCGTCCTCGTGGTAGACGTGCCAGTCATCCCCCACGCGCACCGGCTGCAGGTAGGCGGGAATCTTGCACGGCCTGCCGTTGGGCAGCACCCAGTCGTGCCAGTCTTCGTCGTGCAGCGCGAACCCCCGCCCCAGCTCAATGGTGTCGACGCCGAAGCGGTCCAGGACCGCCGGCTCCACGATGGCCAGCTGCTGGACCAGGTCATAGACATAGATGTGGCCGGACGCGATGCCCAGGTGCTGCTTGAGTCGGTCGTAGGCGATGGCCATGATGCCGGACGAGCGGTGTCCGCCCAGGTCGATGGGCACGCGGTCCGGCTCCCGATGGTTGACGGCACGGAGAACGCGCTCTCGCGAAGTGATCATAGGGAGGCTCTGCCTTGCACTAGCCTCTCGCCTCAGACGTCCAGGCGAGGGACTGGAGGATCAGCCTCTGGAACTGGGGCAGCGCCCACACCTCGGGGCCGTGGCCCATCGACACGTGCGCCACCCGGCCCTTCCCTTCGAGCCGGCTCCAGACCATCGGATAGGCAACGCCGCGGTCCACCGTCACCATGTGGACGCGAATGGACGGGTCGCACTCCTGGATGTACATCTCATCCTTGACGGTAAAGGCCTCGATGCCCGCCGTGATCGGATGCTCGCCGAACACGGGCGATACGGTGAACACGAACTGCGGCGGGTGCGACAGGAAGCGCCCGCCGAGCAACCGGAGGAAAGCCGGGTTCTCGACGCCCGACACGGTGGCAGAATGCACGCCGACCAGGGCGCCGCCATCGCGGACCCAGCGCTCCAGCCCCGCGGTCTGCTCGGGAGTGAACGTCTGCGGCGTGGTGGCTGGCATCCCCTCGCGGTGGCGAGAGAGGCTGGTGTCGCTCAGGACGATCTCGTAAGCGCCGCCGCCGAGCCGAGCAAGTTCGTCGAGGTCATAGGTGGCCGTGAGGGAGTAGCCGGCCCCCGCGATGACCGGGCGGATGGCCGCCGCAAAGCCCTCAAAGTCGTGGAACATGCCCCCAAGCATGAGCAGTACGCGCTTTCCTGTCACCGTATATCCTCCTTCGCTGTACTGTGGCGCGCGCCGAGGATAGCCCGCTCGGTACGCCAAGTCAAGCTTCCCAGGAGGCAACGCTGGCGCCGGCGGCCTCTGGCCCTGCGCAGTGCCGCGCGGCGCTGTCTTGTGCTATCATAGGGACGCTAGCAGTCAGTGGTCGCGCCGTCGCGATATCACGAGCCCCGGCGGGGCGTGGTGTGCAGGTCCGAAGGGGGATCCATGGCAGACGGTGACAGCGCAAGCCCGCGGGGCGAGGCCGGTCGGGCGGCGCCGGAGGACGAAGGGCGCTTACTCTGGCATCTTCCAGTGGCCGTCCTGGTTATCCGACGCGGCGCGGTGACGCTGGCGAACGCCGCCGCCCGGCGCCTGTTCGAGGCCGAGTCTCAGGCGGCCCTTCTCGGCCGCAGCATGGTGGATTTCGTGGACCCCGGGCAGGTCGCCGCGCTGGATGAGGCCCTGCGCTGCGCCGACGAAGGGGCCCCGCCGACCAGTGCCGCAGAGCTCACCCTCATCACCTTTGGCGGGCGCCGCATGGAGGTGCTGCTGGAGGCGTCCCCCCTTGGGCCGGCCGGCGATGGCGGCGTGCTAGTCACCCTGCGAGACATTCAGCGGCGCCGCAGCGGCCAGCGGGCCATCCGCGACGCCGAAGAGCGCTACCGTCGCCTCGTGGACTATTCGCCGGACGCGATCTATGCGCACGAGAAGGGCCTCATCCTCTACGCAAACGCTGCGGCCGCCCGCCTGCTCGGGCTCGCCAACGCCGACGAGCTCGTCGGGCGCCAGGTGCTGGACCATATCCACCCGGACGACCGCGCCCTCGTGCAGGACCGCATCTCTCGCGTGCTGGAGGAGGGGCGGGCCCTCACCAATGCCATGGCGCGCCTGCAGCCGGTAGGTACCGATCGGACGGTGTGGGTGGAAGTGGCTGCCAGCCAGGTGGTGTTTGACGGACGGCAGATCATCCAGGTCGTCTGCCACGACGTCACCGATCGCCTCCGGGCCGAGCGCGAGCTGCGCGACAGCGAAGAACGCTACCGCGAGCTGGTCGAGTCGATGCCGGATGCCATCTATGTGCAGGTGGACGGCGTGATCGTGTACGCCAACGCCGCATCGGCCGTGCTGCTTGGCCTGCCGAGTGCCCAAGACCTGGTGGGCCGCCACGTGCTGGATCACGTCCACCCCGACTATGCCAGCCTGGTCGGGTACCGCATTCACCAGGCGGCCTCGCACGGGATGCTGGAGCCTCGCGTTTTTGAGAAGCTGCGCACCTACGACGGGCGGGACCTGTACGTGAACATCCGCGGGTCCTTTGTGCGCTACGGCGAGAACCGCGGCGTCCAGGTCGTGTTGCGCGACGTGACCGAGCAGGTGCAGGCCGAAGAGCATCTGCGCCGGCAGCGCGAGCTGTACTCGCAGATCGTCGAGTCGTCGCCTGAGGGGGTCCTGGTGGTCGGCGCCGGGACGGTGCGCTTTGCCAACGCCAGCGCTTTGCGCCTGCTGGGAGCCAAGGGCAGCGAGCATGTTTCGGGCAGCCCACTGCTGAGCCACTTTTCGGCGGAGGCTCAGGCGATGGTCTCCAGCGCCCTCGAGCGCGCCTACCGGGGCGAGTTCCCTCCCCTGGAAGAGACCCAGATCATCCGCCGCGATGGACGCCCGGCCGACGTCGCCCTGCGCCTGACGCCGATGCCCTACCAGACGGAGCAGTTCGCCCAGGTGACGCTGTACGACCTGACGGCGCGCAAGCGCCAGGAGGCGGCGCTGAGGCGCCGGGAGGGGATCCTCAGCGCCGTGGGTTACGCTGCGGAGGCCTTTCTGCGCGCAGTGCGTTGGGAGGATGCTATCGCCAACGTGCTCGGCGAGCTGGGCGCGGCCGCCGAGGCCAGCCACGCCTTTCTCTGCCGCCGCCTGGCTGGGCCGGCCGGCCAAGAGCGCATCTCGCTGGACTGCGACTGGTGCGCCCCCGGCGTGTCGTCACTCGGTGCGCTGCTAGCGCCGCACCCCATCGACCTCCCCGAGCGGTCGGCGAGCGCCTGGCGCGCTGCGCTGGAGCGCGGGGAGGCCGTTTGCAGCGCGGCGGGCGACCTCTCTGCGCGCTATGCGTCGAGGCTCGCCGAGGCCGGGGTGTGCTCGGTGCTAGTAGTGCCGGTGATGGTGGACGGTGACTGCTGGGGCCTGATCGGCTGTGATGACTGCCTTGCCGAGCGCGACTGGCTGCTGGCCGAGAGGGATGCCCTGCGCTCGGCAGCCAGCATCCTCGGCGCGGCCATTCAGCGGCAGAACGCTGCCGACGCCCTCCAGCGGACCGACCAGCGCCTGCGCGAAGTACTCGAACACTCCCGAGACATCGCCTATCGCCTGGACGCCGACAGCCTCCAGTTTGACTACGTCAGCCCGGCGGCCCGCGACCTGGCCGGTCTCGCAGAGCGGGAGCTGGCCGGTGCCGACCTGCTGGAGCTCTGTGGCAACGTCCACCCGGACGACCGCGATGCGTTCGTGCATGCCTACGACGCGCTGGTCTGCGGGCGGCCGGGCGCTGACCCCCGTTCGGCGGCAGAGTTCCGCTGGCGCCGTCGGGATGGCTCCTATCACTGGTACAGCGACAATCGCTCGGTCGTTCACAACGCGCACGGGGGGCCATTGGCCATCGTGGGCTCTGTTCGCGATATCACCGAGCAGGTGGAGGCACGCCAGGCTCTGGTGCAGAGTGAACAGCGCTTCCGCAACGTGTTCGAGGTCAGCCAGGACGCCATCGTCCTGCAGGACCCGCAGCATCGCGTGCTCTACGCCAACCGCGCAGCACTGGCCTGGATAGGACGGCCCCTGGCGGACATCGTCGGCCACCCGCTCGACCAGGCAGCGGCTCACCTGGGGGAGATGGTCACGGTCTGGTCGCGACGGGTGGAAGCCGTACTGCAGACGGGACAGGCCATCCCGGCGGCTGACCGCTTTGGCCTGGGCGACCGCGTCGCCTACGCAGAGTCCCTCAGCATGCCGCTCGAGGATGCCGCAGGCCACGTGTATGCCGTGGCGACCATCGCGCGCGACGTGACCGCCCGGCACCTGGGAGAGGTGGCCCTGCGCGAATCAGAACTGCGGGCGCGGGCCCTGTTTGAGAGCATCGGCGACGCGTTCCTCCTGTTCGGCTCACTCGGTGACCGCCTCGAGATCCTGGAGTCGAACGAGGCGGCCGCCAATGCCCTTGGCCTGGCGGCGGAGGAGCTCGTGGGGCGGCGCGCCGCGGACCTTGCCGACTGCCTGTCGCTCCCGACGGACGACTTGCCGGCGCTCCTGATGCGCGCCGTGCGTGAAGGGGGGCCGGCCTACTGTGCCGGGGCACGGCTGCGGCGCCGTGGCGCCGATGACGAGCAGGCCACCTATCTGGACCTGGTGGCCTACACGGTACACCTGGGGGACGAGCCGCGCGTAGCGCTCCTGTGCCGGGACGTGAGTGCCTCCCGCAGGCTGGAGGCAGCCCTGCGCCGGTCACAACAGCTGGAGGCGGTGGGCCGGCTGGCCTCCGGAGTGGCGCACGATTTTGGCAACCTGCTCAGCATCGTCAAGGGCGAGTGTGAGCTCTTGCAGGCCCGGCTTGCCGATGACCCTACGGCCGCCCAGGAGCTGCGTGCTATCGAGCTGGTGGCGGACAGCGGCACTTCGGTGACGCGCGAGCTGATGGCCTTTGGGCGTGGCGAAGAGGTCGATCGGGAGATTCTGCACCTGAATCTGCTGGTGCGCAAGAACGAGACGATCCTGCGGCGCCTGGTGCCGCCGGGGTCCACCCTGGATATCGATCTTGGCGCCGAGACGCTCTACATCTGGGGAGACGCGGGGCAGCTGACCCGTGTGCTCGTCAACCTGGTCCTGAACGCGGTAGACGCCATGGCAGAGGGCGGTGTCGTGCGCATCGCCCTGGGGGCCAGGGAAGTGCGCCAGGGGGAGGAGCCTACCCCCGGGCTGAGCCCGGGCACCTATGCGCAGCTGACCGTGTCTGACACGGGGCGTGGTATCCCCGAGGAGGCCTTGCCCCACGTGTTTGAGCCCTTTTTCACCAGCGGCCGCGGGCGCGGGCGCCAGGGGCTGGGGCTGTCCGTCGTGTACGGGCTCGTGACGCAGTCAGGCGGGGCCGTCACCCTCGACTCGCACGAGGGGCAGGGCGCCGTGTTCACTGTGCTCCTGCCCTTGGTCGATGACGACCTCGGTGACGAGGCCCCGGCCTAGACGTTGCGCTCTGCGGGGCGGGGCGCCGAGAGCATGCCCGCCAGGCGCACGATGTGCTGCCGCTCCTCCCGAATGATCGCGTCGATCAGCGGCTGGTTGGCGGGCTGGACGAGATCGCGCAGGCCGACGAAGAAGAGCAGAGTTTCCTTCTCAAAGGCGATCGCCTGCCGGATCATGTCCGCCTCACTGGCGCCCTGGGCGATCTCGCGGAGCGGCGACCGCCTGCCGGAGAAGAAGGCCCTGTCTACCGTAGCCTCGATGTAGCCGATGGCCTCGGCCCAGGTGGTGGGGTCGATCGTCGCGGTCACGATGCTGGCGGCGAGGCCCTCGAACGTCGCGCGGTGCCGCGTCTCCTCGGCAGCCAGGAACGCAAAGAGGCGGCGCCCTTCCGGGGCAGTGGCCGCGGCCGCGGCAGCCCGGTAGAAGCGCTCTCCCTGCAGTTCCGTCTGCACGGCCAGATCGATCACATCTGCCCCGGTCATCTGAATGGTCATGTCGCTCCTTTGCATCTGCGCGCTGCACGGACCGATCAACCGTCGCAGGGGGAAGGTGCCCTCAGGCGCGGCCGGCCGCCCTCAGGGCCCTGCCTCTAGTCAGTGGCAAACTGCCGGTCCAGCCAGGCAAAGGCCTCCTCCTGCATCTCGGCGTTGAACTCGTGGGGCACGTCCCACAGGCGCGCCTCGAAGCGATCGGCCGCCCCTTGCGAGGCCCATACGGAGCGCATCTTGTCGTAGGCCTCTTCCACCGCGGGAACCGGGAACAGCCCATCCTGCAAGCCGTTGTAGAACAACATCGGCTTTGGGCAAGCCAGTCTGGCCACGTCGGGGTGATCGAGCCACGAGCACAGGCCGGGGTGGGTGAGGGTGTAGGCCGAGTTCCCGCGAGCCATGTTGGCCCCAGGATACAAGAGACCTCGCCGCGCCGCCATCCAGCAGATGCACACGGCCGCGCGTATGTGGTCGGACAGGCCAGCAACCTGCCAGGAGCGGAAGCTGCCCATCGACAGCCCCATGGCGGCCACGCGCTGCGGGTCGACCTCCGGCAGGCTGGCCAGGAAGGCCGCCGCGCGCAGGTCTTCGTGGGCGATGAGCCCGGCGAGCGACATGCCCATGTTCAGCAGGTTCGAGTTGAGCGCCTGCTGCCCCTCATAGCCGGCCTCGCCGCGGTCCGACCAGTTGAGGGCGTCGGTCACAAAGCAGACGTAGCCGCGGCGGGCCAGCTCCTCGCCGATGTAGCGCCCCCCATAGCACGTGGCGATCCACTCCTGAGACGACGCCACGCGCTCCTTCGAGACGTCCCAGGGGCGCACGACCTTCTCCTTGCCGATATCGAACCTGGCGCCATGGTCGTGAAGCAGCAACACCGCCGGGAAAGGCCCGCTGCCCGCGGGCACCAGCAGGTAGCCGAGGACCCGGCTGAAGCCGCTGATATTAAGCACCACCTTGCGCGAGATGTGGGTGCCCATGTCGCGTTCCGCCAGGACGGCCGGGTCAAAGGGAGCGTCGGGCGGTGGGTCGAGCAGGCAGTCCATCGCCTTGGCCCGTGCCTCGCGGCGCCAGGCGTCAAAGCTGGCGTAGCGCCCCTCCTGCCAGGCGAGGCGCGGCCGCAGGCGTGCCAGGGCGCGGTCGGTAAAGGCGGGCAGCCAGTTCTGGACTCCGGGTGCCTCGTAGGTCAGGGTGCTCATCGCTCTCCTTTTCGCGTGTCTGTTACGGTCTGAAGGTGCGTTCCGTAGGCGGCGCGGTCTACTGGGGAGGCAGCGTGCCCCGGGCCGGCTGCACCGAAAGCCCTGGCGCGGCCGCGCCTGTGGCGCCCGCCGCCCCTGTAGCCAGCGGAGGAGCGACACCGTCACTGCTCTTCCACAGGTGGATGTCGTCCACGTAGGCGCCCTCCGGGAGCGAGCCGCTCGGGTCAGAGTCAAACACGATGGCGATCCACAGGCCGCTCTTGCCGGCCAGGTTGCCCAACTTGTGGACGTTGGTGAGGTCGAACCGCTGGGCCACCCAGCCCCCCGAGTTGCCCGAGAGTCCCAGGCCGTAGAACTGCTCGCGGTCGGTCGAGGCCATCAGCGACACGCTGTCCTGCCCGGAGACGGTGTTGGCCCACAGGCGCACGTCGAGCGCGGCGCGCGTGGCGCCCTCCAGGCTAAAGGGGCCGTAGACCATCCAGGTGTGGACGTTGTCGGCATAAGCCGATCCACAGGGCAAGAGGGACCCCTGTGCGCCGCCGCCCCCCGCCCAGGCCGCCGACGTCCCACTCCACGCCCGGCAGGAGCGCTTGGCCCACAGGTACTTGCTCGCGTCACCAT
>JAAZBY010000594.1 GCA_012513595.1 Chloroflexota bacterium | reverse complement strand
GGCGCCGGTGCTCCAGGCGTAGGTGAAGGGGCCGGTACCCCCCGTCACGTTCGCGGTCAAGGTCGCCGTCGGCACCGCGCAGGTCAGCTCCGTCGCCGACGCGCCGATCTCGACGCTCGGGGCGGCAATGTCCTGCGTGATGGTGATCTCGTCGCCATCCTCGCAGCCGTTGGCGCCCGTCACCGTCACCGAGTAGGTGCCGGAGGCGTCGACCACGATCGACTCACTGCTCTCACCCGTGCTCCAGGCGTAGGTGAAGGGGCCAGTGCCGCCCGTCACGTTCGCCGTCAGCGTCGCTGTCGGCACTGCGCAGGTCAGTTCCGTCACCGACGCACCGATCGCGACGGCCGGCGCGGCGATGTCCTGCGTGATGACGATCTCATCCGTATCCTCGCAGCCGTTGGCGCCCGTCACCGTCACCGAGTAGGTGCCGGGGGCGTTCACCACGATCGACTGCTCCGTAGAGCCGGTGCTCCAGAGGTAGGCCAGCGGGGCGACCCCGCCCGTCACGTCCGCCGTCAGGGTAACCGTCGGCAGCGCGCAGGTCAGTTCCTCCGCCGTCGCCTCGATGGCGACGCTCGGAACAGAGATGTCCTGCGTGATGGTGATGTCGTCCCGGCCGCTGCAGCCGTTGGCGCCCGTCACCGTCACCGAGTAGGTGCCGGGGGCGTCGACCACGATCGACTCCCCGGTCTCGCCGGTGCTCCAGGCGTAGGCATAGGGGCCGGTACCGCCCGTCACGTTCGCCGTCAAGGTCGCCGTCGGCACCGCGCAGGTCAGCTGCGTCGCCGTCGCGCCAATCCCCACGGCCGGCGCGGCGATGTCCTGCGTGATGGTGATCTCTTTCGTGTCCTGGCAGCCGTTGGCGCCCGTCACCGTGAGCGAGTAGGTGCCCGGCGCAGTCACCGAGATCGACGCCGTCGTGGCGCCGGTGCTCCACAGGTACGTGTACGGCGCCGAGCCACCGGAGGCCCCGGCCGTCAGGGTGATGCTGCGCAGCGCACAGGTGAGCTGGGTGGCCGAAGAGGCGATGCTGGCCACCGGCGCCGCCTTGTTCTCCGTCACCACGGCGGTGGCCGTGTCGGTGCAGCCTGCTTCGTTCGTCACGGTCACGGTGTAGGTGCCGGCGGCCGCCACGGTGATCGAGGCCGTGGTCGCGCCGGTGTTCCACGCGTACGTGCCGCCGCCTGAGGCCACCAGAACCGCCGACGGCTCGGCACAGGTGAGCACCGCCGCCGACGGCGTGATGGCCGCCACCGGGTTCGGGTGCACCGTCACCGTGCGCGTCTGCGTATCCACGGCCGGGGGCACCTGCGCATCGTTCACCGTCAGCGTCACCGTGTAGGTGCCCGCCGCGGCATAAGTGTGCGTTGGGTTGGCCGCCGTGCTCGCGCCGCCGTCACCCAAGTTCCACTGGTACGCGTAGGGCAGGCGGCCGCCCGTGGTCAGGTTGGTGAAGATGGTCGGCTCGCCCAGGCAGACCTCGCTGGCCGAAAAGTCGGCCACCAGCGGCGCCTCGACGATGACCGCCTCGGGGATCATCCAGCACTTGGACTTGATATAGTCCGCGCAGTTCCGCGGCGTCGCGGGATCGCACACGACATTCTTCTTCGTCGTCCAGGCCAGGACCCCGCTGACGATCTTCATCTCCTGCCCGCAGGCCCACTCTACC
This sequence comes from Chloroflexota bacterium, assembly GCA_012513595.1. The sequence continues at coordinate 4,979 of JAAZBY010000594.1, read as the reverse complement.
TGGCCGACGTTGATGTCGTAGACGCCGGTGCCCGAGATGTTGCTCGGGGCCACGCAGGTATCCAGGGAGTACACGTTACTCCCCACCGTGTAGGTGGCCATAAAGGCCGTGGCATAGCGCGTCGAGTTCTGCGTGCTGACGATCTCGGCCCACAGGTACGCCGTGACCGGTTGCCCCGGCGTGCAGGTCGACGTCAACGGATTGCCCGCCGCGTCGGCCAGCCAGAACCGCGATACCGTCACGTCGTTTGCCGTGCAGCCCCACCCGCAGTTGGGCCAGGCCTGCGCCGACACCAGACCTGTGACCATGGCGGTCAGCACGACTACCAGCGCCAGCACCCGCAGCGCCGCCTGTGACCGGGTCACCCGTACGTTCATCGTTCCTCCCTCGCACAGTCTTTCTGTGCCCTGCCACGCTCTCTGGTCGGGACGGGGCCCGCCCCCCCGCCGGCCGGGATGTCCCCGTTGCCCGGCTCGGGCCGTCTCGTCTAGGCGCATTATGACGGACGGGTGTGAACGTCAGGTAACACCAAGGTTGCAGCATGGTTACAAGGCCACTCCTGGGAAAGCCCCTGATGCGACAGCATCCCGCAGGAAAACACCAAATCGCCATGGAACCGCCCGAGACAAGGTCAAAACGCCCTATCTGCGCCGAGCGGCCCCCCGGCTGGCTGCCGCGCCGCTTGGTGCGCGCGCGGCGCAGGGGTACACTGGGGGGAACATCGGGCCAGCGCCCGACCGGAGGAGGATCAACCGCATGGATGCTCTCGTCACCGACAGGCTCCGGCTGCTCCCGCTGGAGCCGGAAGCCCTGGCCGCCTGCCTGCGCGGCCCCCAGGCGGTCGAAGGGGCCCTGGGCCTGGCGGCCTGTGCCGACCTGGTCTCTGACGCCTCTCGTGAGGCGATCCGCGTCAAGCTGCGCCGCATGGCCCTTGCCCCGCCGCCCGACTGGCCCTGGCACACCTCCTGGCTGATGATCCTGCGGGAGGGGAACCTGGGCATCGGCCTGCTCGGCTTCAAAGGCGCCCCCAGCCCCGAGGGGGTGGTCGAGATCGGCTACGGCATCTCGGAGCACTACCGTTCCCAGGGCTACACGACCGAGGCCGTCCGCGCCCTGATCGCCTGGGCCTTTGCCCAGCCGGGCTGCCGCACGGTCTTTGCCGATACCCGTGCCGACAACGTCGCCTCACAGCGGGTGCTGACCAAGGCGGGCTTGCGCCGCTTCGGGCTGCGCCGCGGCCTGTACCTGTGGCGGCTCGATAGGCCCGGCCCCGAGAGAGAGGACGCCCAGTGAACAGCACCGAACGCCTGCACGCCCGCCTGCGCGGCCACCCGGTTGACCGCCCGCCCAACCTGGACATCCTGATGACCTACGCCGCCCACCTCATCGGCGCCCCCCTCTCGCAGTACTATCTGGACCACCGCGTCCTCGCCGAGGCCAACCTCGCCGCGCTGGAGGCCTTTGACCTCGACGTGGTGCAGACCATCTCGGACCCCTACCGCGAGGCGGCCGACATCGCCGCCGCCTCGGGCGCGCCCGACACGGTCCGCTTCCCCGCCGACGGCCTGCCGGTGCTGGCCCGCCCCCTCCTGGCCGATGGCACGGACCTCTCTCGCCTGGTCTTCCCCGCGCCCCACGCGGGCCGCCGCATGGCCGACCGGCTGGAGGCCACGCGCCTCCTGGCCGAGCGCGTCGGCGGCCAGGTGCCGGTGCTGGGCTGGGTGGAGGGCGCCCTGGCCGAGGCCGCCGACCTGCGCGGCGCCGCCAACCTGCTGGTCGACCTCTACGACCGCCCCGCGTGGGTCGGCGAGCTCCTCGAGCGCTGCGCGGAACTGGCGATCTCCTTTGCGCGCGAGCAGGTGCGCGCCGGGGCCACGATCATCGGCCTGGGCGACGCGTTGGCCTCCCAGGTCGCCCCACGCCTCTACCGCGAGCTGGCCCTGCCCTACGAGCGGCGCATCTTTGCCGCCGTCCACGAGGAGGGCGCCCTGGCGCGCCTGCACATCTGCGGGAACACGGCCCGCATCCTGGGAGACATGGCCGCCTCGGGCGCCGATATTGTCGATATCGACTGGATGGTGGACCTCTCCGCGGCGGCCACCGCCTGCGCGGACGGCCCGGCCGTCTGCGGCAACTTTGACCCCGTCGCCGTGATGCTCCAGGGCACGCCCGGCGAGGTCCGCGGCGCCGTGGCCGAGTGCCTGCGCCGCGGAGGCCCCCGGGCCCTCAGCGCCGCGGGTTGTGAGATCCCCGACGGCACCCCGCGCGCCAACCTCCTCGCCCAGCGGGACGCCCTGGTTGCCTGGGGCGCCGGGGCAACACGCTAGAGTCGCCAGGCAGACAAGGGCCGCCGCGGACTGTGTCCGCGGCGGCCCTTTCGGTTGTTGCAGCGCCCGTCGTGCCGGTTACTCTTCCGGGTAGGTTCCGGCGGGCGGCTCCTCGGTATCCACGCCGAAGGGTTCCTCCTCGGCCGGGGGCTCGGGCTCCCTGGCCTCGGCGCCCGGCGCAGCCGTGGGTTCTTCCGGCTCGGCTGGCTTGCGGTGCCGCAGCAGGCCCTGCAGGTCGACCTGGCGCAGGTCCACGCCGGCCAGGCTGACGCCGCGCAGGTTCACGCCGGTGAGGTCCAGCCCGCGGATATCGGCGCCCATCAGGTTGGCGCCCTCCAGGTCGGCCCCCTGCAGGACGGCGTCGCGCAGGTCGGTGCCCTGCAGGTTGGCGCCGCGCAGGTTGGCCTCCCGCAGGTTGGCGCCGCGCAGGTCAGCGCCCTGTAGGCCGGCGCCCTCCAGCGTGGCCCCCTCCAGGTGCACCCCGCGCAGGTCTGCACCCTGCGCCGAGAGGCCCTGCAGGTCAAACCCGTGCATGTCGGTGTCGTGCAGGTCGGCCCCCTGCAGGCCCGCCCCGCGCAGGTTGGCGCCCTCCAGGTTGGCGCCGGACAGGTTGGCGCCGGTGAGGCTGGCGTCACGCAGGTCGGCGTTGCGCAGGTTGGCGTCAGAGAGGTCGGCGCCCATCAGGTTGGCGCCCTCCAGCTGCACGCCCTCCAGCTGCGCGCCAGAGAGGTCGGTGCCCATCAGGTTGAGGCCGTGCCGGAAGGCCCCAAAGGCCCCGCGCATGGCCCCGCTGATGGCGCTCCCGATGGCGCTGCCGAACTCGGGGCCGAAGGGCGGCCGTGGCGGGCGCGGCATGGCGTGGCGCGTGGCCCGCTCTGCGGCGCGCGCGGCGCGTTCGCCCGCCCGCTGGGCGTGCTCGGCCAGGCGTTCGGCCCGCCGCTCCATGCGGATGCGCTGGCGCTCCTCCCAGTCCGTCCGCTCGGCGCCGGGCTCAGCGGCCGGCTCGGCCTTCTCTTCGCTCCAGGGGCTCTCCGGCTCGCCAGCGGGCGCCGCGCCGGGGCCCTCCTGGCCCTCCGCGGGGCCCCGGCCCGAGGCGCCCAGCGCCTCCAGCAGGCCCATGGCCTCCTCGGCGGTGATCTTGCCCTCTTGCAGCATGGTCAGGATGCGGGTCTGTTCCTCGCTCATGGTGTTCCCTCCTCCGAGCCGCTCGGCTCGTCCGTGGTCCACAAGGCGTCGTCATTAACTTCGTGGTCGAGCGCGTCGTCCTCCGGCGCCTGGCCGTACAGGTCGACCCCGGCCAGCCGCGCGCCGTGCAGGGCGGCCCCGCGCAAGCGGGCCCCCGTGAGCGAGGCGCCGTGCAGGTCGGCGTCCAGGAGCGCCGCGCCGCGCAGGTCGGCCCCGCTCAGGTCAGCGCCGGTGAGGTTCGCGCCGCGCAGGTCCGCCTCGCGCAGGTCCGCCTCGTCGAGGCAGGCCCCGGCCAGAGTGGCGCGCTCCAGGCGCGCGCCGCGCAGGCGGGCCCGTTGCAGGCTGGCCCCCTGCAGGTTCAAGCCGGGCAGGCTGGCGTCACGCAGGTCGGCGTGGTCGGCGCTGGCCCCGCGCAGGTCGGCGCCGTGCAGGTCGGCCCCGCGCAGGTCGGCCCCGTGCAGGCTGGCATCGCGCAGATCGGTGTCGGTCAGGTCGACCCCGCGCAGGTCGGCCCCGGAGAGGTCGGTGTCTTCGACGCGGGCACCCTGCAGGCGCGCACCGCGCACGTCGGTCCCGCGGATGTTCACCCGCTGCAGGTCCAGCCGTCCGGAGCCAAAGGGCTCATCGGCCTCGATCTCGGCGACCAGCGGATCCGCCCAGGGGTTGACGAGGTCCTCTCCGCGCGGGCCGTCCGGCGGCTCGGGCGGGGCCTCAGGCCCCAGGGCTGCGAGCAAAGGCGTGGCCTGTTCGACGCTCAGTATGCCGTCCTTCACCATGCGCAGGATGCGCAGTCCCTCACTCGGCATGGTCTTTCCTCCCCTTATCTGGCTTCCTGGCCCGCGCGCAGCTCACCCAGCAGCCGGGCGGCCTGCGGGGCCTCGATCTCACCGCGCTCGAGCTGATCGAGCACTTCGCGCCGCCGCAGGGCGCGGGCGGCCTCGTCCTCCTCGCCCGGGGCGCCCTCCTCAAAGCCCATCTCGCGGATCACCTCGCCCAGCTGGGTGCGCAGCGCCCAGTACGACTGGCCCATCTCCCGTTCCATCTCTTTGAGGTTGCCCCGATAGCGGACGAAGGCCTCGACGAAGGCGAGGCTTTCGGCGGGCAACCGGCAGAACGAGCAGGGTTCGTAGCGGGCCAGGATGACCGTCTCACAGGCTGTACAGGAGAGGCGGGTCGCCTCCAACTTGCCGCCGCAGTTCGGGCACTTGACCAACATTTTGCGCATGAGCAGCCTCCCTTCGGCTATGATGGCCGCATCATACCAAAGATTTGCGCGCACGTCAAGGCCCTGGGGGATGATTTTGGCGAGATTCGCAAAATCCCGCGGCGGAGGGGCGCGCCTGGTTGGTGGGCGAAAGAGACAAGAGGACAGGGTTCACGGGCTCCACAGGATTTCCGGATAGTGCACAGGAGGGGTCGCGTTGCCAGCCCGGCCAGTCCTGTCCATCCTGTGAATCCTGTCTAGTT
>JAAZBY010000593.1 GCA_012513595.1 Chloroflexota bacterium | reverse complement strand
GCGCGGCCGACGCGGCCGACGCGGCGGAGTGCCTGCTGGCCGCCTACGCCTGGGCCGACGCGGCCGTGCCGGCGCCGCCCCTGGTCTACGACGTGCTCAGGGGCGGCTGAGGGGGAGCGTGGGAGTGCGGCGATTTGCGACCGCACTGCGAGCCGCGGTGCCCTACCAGTCGGTACGGGCCCGCTCGGAGATGACCCGCTCGTAGACGAGGCGAGTCTCACGGGCGATGGCGTCCCAGTTGTAGCGCTCCAGGATGGCGCGGTAGGCGTTCTCGGCCCGCAGGCGCGCCCATTCCGGGTGCTGCAGGGTGTGCAGGATGCCCCAGGCGCACGAGTCGGGATCGTTCGGGTAGATGGTGATGCCCGTCTCCGCGTGGCGGACGACCTCCTGCAGCCCCCCGACCTCGCTGGCCACCACCGGCGTGTGGGCGGCCATCGCCTCCAGCGCGACGATGCCAAACGGCTCATACAGGGAGGGAAAGACGGCACAGTCAGCCGTGACGTACAACTTGTCACGGGAGGCGTCGTCGATAAAGCCCACCAGGTTTACGTGGTGCTGCAGGCTCATCTCGTGGACAAGCTGGCGCAGCGCCTCCAGCTCCGGCCCTCGCCCGGCGATCACGAAGCGGGTGTTGGGCATCTCCGCGAGGACCTTGGGCGCCGAACGCACCAGGACCTCGGCGCCCTTTTCCCGCACGATGCGCCCCACAAAGAGCACCAGCTTCTCGTCGGGCCGGGCGTAGGTGGCCCGGAAGGCGCTCAGGTCGACGCCGTCCAGGTACGAGAACAGGTTCGGGTCGACGCCGTTGGGGATGACGTCCAGCTTGTCAGCGGGGGCCTCGAAGAAGCTCTGCACCTCACCGGCCATATAGTTGGCGCAGCAGATGACGCGCCAGGCCTCGTAGACCAACCACCACTCCGTGTCGTTGATGCTGCGCGCCTCGGTGGAGGCCAGGTTCCCGTGGCCACGGCCTCGCTCGGTGGCGTGAATGGTCGCCACCAGCGGCAGGTGGCAGGCGTGCTTGGCCTCTCGCGCGGCAAAGTAGGTCAACCAGTCATGGTTGTGGAGGAGGTCAAAGCCGCCCACCTCGCCGCGCAGGGCCAGGCAGGCCTCGGCCAGGATTGCGTTCGCCTGGCGCACCTGGTCGTAGAACGCGCCGTAAGAGGCGGCTGGCCCAGGGGCGGCAATGCGGTGCACGTGCACCCCCTCCGCGACCTCGTAGGCCGGGCTGTCGGTCCGCAGGGGGGTGACGACGTGCACCTCCACCCCCAGCCGCGCCAAGGCGGGGGCCAGCGCGCCGACGTGGGCGCCCAGGCCGCCGACGACGTGCGGCGGATACTCCCAACTGGTCATCAACACGCGCATCGCACACCCCCTGGGATCGTACAGAGCTGGGCACGGGACGGCGCCACAGACCGTGAGCGGCGCGGGTCAGCTGGGCGGGCCGTCGGTTGGCGCGAGTATAGGCGCCGCCGGCAACGCGCGCAAGGCGGGCCAGAGGCGTTTGCCCCGCAGGAGCGGCCTGGATAGAATGCAGCGCAATACCTGGACCTCTGAAAGGAGACCCATGAGAGAGCAGATACTGGCCAGGGTTCGCGAGGTGACGGTGGGCACACAGATCTCCTGCGCCAACGCCCACCGCATCGCCAAGGAGCTAGGGGTGCCGCCTGCTGCCGTTGGCGAGGTGGTCAACAACGTGGCAGGCCTGCGCTTCTACCGCTGCCAGATGGGTTTCTTTGGCTACGGCGTCAAGGCAGAGGGGACGCACCGTATCGTCCAGCCGGCCGCCAACGTGCCGCCCGAGGTGCGCGCCGCGCTGGAGCCGTACGTCGTGGATGGTCGCATCCCCTGTGCCGCCGCCTGGGAGGTGGCCGACCGCCTGGAGTACCCTTACCTGGCCATGGCCAACGTTCTGGAGCGGCTGGGCTACCGGGTGAAGCCCTGCCAGCTGGGCTGCTTCTAGCGGGCACGTAGGGCGGCTGCGCGGCCCGGTACTGTTGATGCCGGCACAAGCCCAGGCAACATCGTGTATTGTGCTTTATACGGGTACGCTCGCCTCCGGCAATTTTGGGTTCGGTATTCAGCACATCCTTGAGTTGACACCCTTCCCGGCGGGTGCTATGATTGCGGACATATGTGTTCGCAGGAGGATAGATGGCGAGCGTTGCGAAGGGGTTCCGATACGGCGATTACCTCAGCCTGGCTGGCCGGAGGGCCGCAGACATTGAAAAGATGTCTCCCCGGGCGCGCAAGGCCTACCTGCATCGGCAGCTGCACGAGGTCGAGGCGCAGATCGGGTCTATGGTCGACCGCCTCACTGCCGATGTGGAGGAGGCGAGCGAGGTGTTCGCCGGGCCGGAGCAGTTGCTGAGCGAGCAGCGCTGGTCGTCGCTCTTTGACCTTGGGTATTTGATGGCCGAACGCGAAGCGCTGGCCGAGGCGATCGACCGGCTCTAGGCAGCCAGCGCCGGCGGCTTGGGCGCGCAGGGCTTCTATCGCGTGGCAGGGCAGAAAGTTGCGCATCAGGCAGCGCCTCTCACACTGGGACGACGCAAGGCGGGCACGGCAGCTGGCCGTGGCCGCCGCAGTGTGCATTACGGTCGCGCTGTACGCGCTGGGTGCCATCAGCCTGTACGTGCGCGCACACCTGCCGCCCGAGGAGGACGCGATCGGCGCCGGGCACAGCGTCGGCGCGGTGACACTTGTGCCGAACGGTGGCGACGGGGCGCCGGCCGCGAGCGCCACGCCCGCCACGGATGGCACCCCTGCCTTGACCCTCGTGCCGACCATGACGCCGCGCCCGGGTGCCCTGGCCATCGGCCTCGCCGCCTGGCGGGGCTGGGCCGGCCCAGGTGCCGCCCGCGGCGTGCTCCGCTGCGGGGCCGGGTGGCTCCGCTAGGTGGCGACCCGCACATCCAGGCGCGTCGCTTGAGACAAGTCCGGAGGAAAAGCAGGAATGGACACGGTTGCCCTGTTGAGACAGCTTTCCGAGGCCTCTGGCGTGACCGGGTATGAGGAGGAGGTCCGCGCCCTGGTGGCAGAGGCCTTCCGGCCCCACGCGGACGAGATCCGCGTCGACGCCCTCGGCAACCTCATTGCCCTGAAGCGCGGAACCCGCCCCGAGGGGGAGCCGGTGCGCTCGATCATGCTCGCCGCGCACACGGACGAGATCGGCATGATGGTGACCGGGCTGGAGGAGGGCTTTTTACGGGTGGGCCGGGTGGGCGGCACCGATCCGCGCACCATCCTCGGGCAAGAGGTCGTCGTGCATGGGCGTCGCCCGCTGCCCGGGATTATCGGCAGCCGGCCGCCGCACGTCCTCCCGCCGGAGGCGCGCAAGAACGTGGTCCCCTTTGACGAGTTGTTCGTCGACGTGGGCCTGGCGCCCGAGGCGCTGCGCGAGCTGGTGCGCGTGGGCGACGTGATCACCCTGTACCAGCCCTTTACCGAGCTAGCCGAGGGGTACGTGGCGGGCAAAGCGTTTGACGACCGCGCCGGAGTGGTCTCTGTGGCGCTCTGCCTTGAGGCGCTGGCCGCGGCCAGGCACCGCTGGGACGTGTACGCGGTGGCCACTACCCAGGAAGAGATCGGCCTGCGCGGGGCGACGGTGAGCGCCTGGAGCGTGGCGCCCGACGCGGCCATCGCCATCGACGTCGGCTTTGGCCGCCAGCGCGGCGTGTCAGACGAGGACTCGGTCGACATGGACGGCGGACCGGTGCTGACCATCGGCCCCAACGTGCACCCGGTGATGTACGAGGAACTGGTGCGGGCGGCCAAGGCCCACGAGATCCGCTACCAGGTCGAAGTGGCGCCGGGGGCCACCGGCACCGACGGCTGGGCCATTCAGGTGGCCCGTGCGGGGGTGCCCACCGAGGTCATCTCGCTGCCGCTCCGGTATATGCACTCGACGGTAGAGACGGTCTGCGTGGCCGACATCGAGCGGACCGGCCGGTTGATGGCCGCATTCATCGCACGGCTGGACGAGTCGTTCTCAGAGCGTCTCGGCCTCCTGTAGGCCGGCCCCAGCAAGGCAAGGAGCGAAACGTGTTACTACAGGAACTCAGTGAGGCGCGTGGCCCCTCCGGGAACGAGGGGGGCGTGCGTGAGGTGCTGTTGCGGGGCGTCGAGGGCCACGCGGACGAGCACCGCGTCGATGCCCTGGGCAACCTGATCTGCCTGCGCAAGGCGCGGCGCGAGCGGGAGGCGGACGCCTGGCCGCGCAGCGTGCTCATCGCCGCCCATATGGACGAGATCGGCCTGATCGTCACGGGCATCAACGCGGACGGGACGCTCCGCTTCGGCCGGGTCGGCGGCATCGACGATCGCGTGTTGGTGGCGCGCACCGTCCTGGTGGGCGAGCGGGCGGTGCCGGGCGTCATCGGCACCTCTCCGATCCACCTCGTGCCGCGCGAGGAGCGCAGCCGGGCGGTCGACGCGTCCAAGTTGGTGATCGACATCGGCGCCACGAGCAAGGCGAGCGCCGAGCGCCTGGTGAAGGTGGGCGACTATGCCACCTTCCGGGTCAGCTTTCGTCAGCTCGACGAAAACGGCCAGCGCACGGTGACGGGCAAGGCCTTCGACGACCGCGCCGGCTGCGCCGTCCTGGCGGAGGTGCTGAAGGACGACTATGCCGTGGACCTGTGGGCCGTCTTTACCGCGCAGGAGGAGGTGGGGCTGCGGGGCGCCCGCGTGGCGGCCTACCGCGTCAAGCCGGACGTGGCCTTTGCCCTGGAGGGCACCATCTGCGACGACCTGCCCAAGACCGCCGACGTGAGCCCCGTCACCCAGGTGGGCAAGGGGCCGGCCATCTCCTTCATGGATGCCAGCGTCATCGCTGACGGGCGCCTGGTGCGCCTGCTGACGCGGGTGGCGGAGGAGAAGGGCATCCCGTATCAGTTCAAGAGGGCCGTGGCCGGCGGCACCGACTCGGGTGCGCTACATTTGGCCCACGAGGGCATTCCGGCGGTTACGATGGCCGTGCCGACGCGCTACATCCACGCGCCGGCGGGCCTGCTCAGCCTGAACGACCTGGATCACGCGGTGGAGCTGATGAAGGCCGCGCTGCATGCACTGGAAAAGGGGCTACCATCATGAAAGAGCTGATCGGCAAACTGGTGGAGGCTTACGGACCCTCGGGCCAGGAGGGCCAGGTGCGCGCCATTATCGAGGGGCTGGCCCGCGGCGCGGCCGATGAGATCCGCACCGATGCCATGGGCAACCTCATCGCCCTCAAAAGGGGCACCGGCGGCGGCAAGCGCATCATGATCGCCGCGCACATGGACGAGATCGGCCTCATCGTCACCTTTGTGGACAAGAAGGGCTACCTGCGCGTGTCGCGAGTGGGCGGCGTGTTCCTGCCGACCCTGATCGGCAGCCAGGTGCGCTTTGCCGACGGCACCATCGGCGTCGTGGGCCGGGAGAAGTGGCTGACGGGCAACGCGGTGGCGGAGCTCCCCAAGTGGGAACAGATCTACATCGACGTCGGGGCCACTTCGGCCGATGACGCCCCGGTGGGCGTGGGGGACATTGGCGTCATCGTGCAGCCCTTTGCGGACCTCGGCCGCCGCGTGGTGGGCAAGGCCATGGACGACCGCATCGGCTGCGCCATCGCCCTGGAGGCGCTGCGCACCATGGGCGAATCGCCCAACGACGTCTACTTTTGCTTCACCGTGCAGGAAGAGGTCGGCACGCGCGGCGCGCTGGTGGCGGCCTACGGGGTCGAGCCGGAGGTCGGCGTGGCGATTGACGTCACCGACACGGGGGATACCCCCGAGGCGGCCCCGATGGCCGTTTCGTTGGGCGGGGGCCCGGCCATCAAGGTGATGGATGGCGGCTTCCTGACGCACCCGGGCGTGAAGGACTGGATGGTCGGCACGGCCGAGCGCCTGGGCATCCCCTACCAGATGGAGGTCCTTACTGGGGGGAGCACCGACGCGCGGGCCATCCAGACGGTGCGCGACGGCGTTCCGGCGGGGTGCCTCTCCATCGGCACGCGCTACGTGCATACCCAGTCCGAGATGGTGGACATGGGCGACGTCGAGGCGTCGCTAGAGCTGCTCGTCGAGATGGTGACCAAGCCGGTTACGATCTAGACGCAGCCCGCATACGGCAAGGCAAGAGGGGGGTGAGGCGCGGCCTCGCCCCCCTTTCTGCCCCCCGGCGGCCAGGGGACGGTTGACCGCCCCCCGCCCGCCGCTATACTCCCCGCACCGGCGACGAGGCGCTAGCGAGGCAGTTCGTGAGGAGGTAGGCGACCATGACCGCACCCGACACCTATCCGCTGCTGGCCCAGTTCAAGTACTTGCGCGTGGTGGACGTGGTCGATGCCATGGACGGCATGGGCTACTTTGACATCGGCCTGATGGACGCGGCGGTGCGCCCGCTCTGGCTGGGGATGAAGTTCTGGGGCGTGGCGGTGACGCAGCGCTGTGTGCCCTCCAACCGGCCCATGTGGCCGCTGGGCAGCACCGAAGAGATCGTCGACGCGCACGGCGCCTGGTTCCGCGAGGTGGGCAACATGTCCCCGGCCGAACACGTCCGCCCGGGGAGCGTCGTCGTCACCGACACGGGCGGGGCGGGCGAGGTGGGCTTCTGGGGGTCGAACAACTCGCTGGGGATGATGGTGCGCGGGGCGGTGGGGATCGTTACCGACGGCTACTGCCGCGACACGTACGAGGTGGCCCTGCAAAAGACGCCCATCTGCTGCCGAGCGCGGGGCCGCACGATCATCCCGGGGCGGATCATGACGGTGGGAATCCAGGAGACGGTGTCGTGCGGCGGGGTGCAGGTGCGCCCGGGGGACCTGGTCGGCTGTGACGACGACGGCGTGGCCGTGCTGCCGTGGGAGATCGCGGCGGACGCGGCAGTGCACGCCCGGGCGATCCTGCTGGCGGACATGGTGGGCCGCCGGCGGCACTATGAGCGGCTGGGCCTCCCGCTGGACGAGACGGTGGACGTCGAGACGGTGCGGGCCTACTACGAGGCGCTGGAGTAGGCGGTCTGCGAACGCCGCGGGGGTCGCGGGAGGACGCCCGCCGCCATCGCGACCCCCGGGGGTCTAGAGGCGAAGACGCGCCCCGGCAGCAGCGAGAGGGCTTGCCTTTCAGACCCCCGGGGTCCCGGGCGAAGACGCCCGGCAGACCCCGGGGGTCGAGATACGTTCACGCCCGGCAGACCCCGGGGGTCGAGATACGTTCACGCCCGGCAGACCCCGGGGGTCGAGATACGTTCACGCCCGGAAGACCCCGGGGGCCGTGACGCGCCTACGGGCGCATGATCGTTCCGTCCAGGCCGCGGATCTCCGGCCAGCAGCCGTTGGTCGGGTGCTCCGGGAAGGGGTACTTGGCCGCGGCACGCTCGTCGATGTCGATCCCCAGGCCGGGCCGCTCGCTGGCCCACAGGCAGCCGTCGCGCACCTCCGGGCAGCCCGGGAATACCTCGCGCGTCTGGTCGCGGAACAGGGCCAGCTCCTGGATGCCAAAGTTGGGCACCGCCAGGTCCAGGTGCATGTTGGCGGCGTGCCCCACCGGAGAGACGTCCCCCGGGCCGTGGAAGGCCGTCCGCACGCCGAGGACCTCGCAGAAGGCGGCCAGCTTGCGCGCCATGGTCAGCCCGCCGATATCCGAGATGTGTACGCGGATAAAGTCGATCAGGCGCTCGCGGATCAGGGGCACGTACTCGGCCTGGTTCACGAACAGCTCGCCCATGGCCAGCGGCGTGGCGCACTGCTGGCGCACCAGGCGAAAGTAGTCGATATCCTCCGGGGCCAAGAGGTCCTCGAGGAAGAAGAGGCGGTACTCCTCGAGCGCTTTGGCCAGCCAGACGCCCTGGATGGCCGGGATGCGCTCGTGCACGTCGTGGAGGAGCTCCACCTCGTCCCCCAGGGCCTGGCGCAGGTGGGCAAAGAGGCGCGGCGCGGCCACGACGTAGGGCGTGGGCTCCCAGGTGCGCGTCTGCGTTGGGTTCAGGGCGGCCACCGAGGCTCCCCCGCGGTTGCCGTAGGTCGCATAGCCCTCGATGGCCACCTGGCAGCGGACGTAGCGGTAGCCCTGCTCCATAAAGCGCCGCGCGTTCTCCTCGACCTCCGAGAACGAGCTGCCCGAGGCGTGCACGTAGACGGGCACCGCCTCGCGGCACTTGCCGCCGAAAAGCTGGTAGAGGGGCATGCCGGCCCGCTTGGCCTTGATGTCCCACAGGGCCTGGTCAATGCCGGAGAGGGCGTTGTTCAGCACCGGGCCGCTGCGCCAGTAGCCGCTCAGGTTGCAGGCCTGGAAGATGTCCTCGATGCGGTCCACGTCGCGCCCGATCACAAAGGGGCGCAGGTACTTGTCGATGGCGGTGGCCACGGCCAGGGCGCGCTGGGTAAAGGTGGCGCAACCGAGGCCGTACAGCCCCGGCTCACTGGTGAGTACCTTGACCACGACGAGCCGGATGCCGTCCGGCGCGGTGAGGATGGTCTGGACGTCGGTGATGGTGACGGGAGCGGACATAGCAGCCTCCGATCGGATAGGGCGGTCGCCCGGCGCGGGAGCGGGTCCTGCGGAGTCTAGCGCGGCGGGCGCAGCGCGGCAAGGCGCGGGCCGCGCGGTTGTGGGCCGTAGTGCGGCATGCTAGAATCGCCCCTACCACCCCGCAGCCCAACAGGAGGCCCCCCGTGATACCTGCCCAGGATCGACGCACTCTCAGGGATTTGGCCACGCGTGTGGCCGAGGCGGCCAGCCAGCCGATCATGGCCGAGCGCCGGGCTATGTGGGCGCGGCACAACCGGCTGGAGCGGGTGCGCCCGATGATCCTCGTCTTCCCGGAGGGCTCCTGGGCCGAGCTCCTGCCGGATGCCGTGCTCGTCTGCACATCGGCCGAGGGGCGTGACGTGGAGGCTGCCCTGCGCCGGCGGCTGTACTATCAGGATCACATCCACGACGACACCGTCATCGAGAACACCTGGGAGGTGCCGCCCGTCGTGGCGGTGACGGGCTGGGGGCTCCAGCCGCGCCACATCGATGCCACCCAGGAGCGCGGGTCTTGGGCCTTCGACCCGGTGGTGCGTGAGGCATCGGACCTCGACGCCCTGCGCTACCCGGAGGTGACCTACGACGCCGAGGCGACCCGCCGGGAGCACGAGCAGGCTCTGGAGCTGTTCGGGGACATTCTGGACGTCCAGCGGCGCGGCGTGCGGCGCATCTCGTTCCACCTGGGGCGCCTGTACGCCGACCTGCGCGGGCTCGACCAGTTCATGTGGGACATGTACGACCATCCGGACATGATCCACCGGGCCATGCGCTTCTTCAGCGAGGGGTACCGGCGCTATCTGCAGCAGATCGTCGACCTGGGGCTGCTGGACGTCAACAACGACGGCACCTACCACTCCTCGGGAGGGGTGGGGTATACGGACGAGTTGCCTGCAGAGGGCTACCGGCCGGGGCAGGCGCGGTTTGCGGATCTGTGGGCCTCGGCCGAGTCGCAGGAGCTGGCCTTGGTCTCCCCGGCGCAGCATGAGGAGTTCGTGTTGCAGTACGAGCGGGAGCTCCTGGAGCCTTTTGGCCTGAACGGCTACGGCTGCTGCGAGGACCTCACCCACAAGCTGGAGCGGGTGTTGACCGTCCGCAACATGCGGCGGATCTCGATCTCGCCGTGGGCCGACGTGCGGCAGTGCGCCGAGCGGCTGGGGAGGCGGGCCATCTTTTCATGGAAGCCGAACCCGGCCTACCTGGTGGGGCAGTTCGATGCGGGCCAGACGCGCGAGTATCTGGGGCAAGCGCTGGAGGCCACCCGGGGCTGCGTGGTGGAGGTGATCCTCAAAGACACGCACACCTGCGAGCATCACCCCGAGCGCTTTACCGAGTGGACCCAGGTAGCGCGAGAGCTGGCCGAGGGGTAGCGCGCCTCTTGACCCCCGGGGTCTTGTGGGGTAGCCGCATCATGACCCCCGGGGTCTTGGGGCCGCGGACGGCCGGACCCCGGGGGTCTGAAGAACAAGCCCTCTCGCTGCTGCCGGGGAGGGACTTCGCCTTTGGACCCTCGGGGTCGTGATGTTGTTGACCGACGGCCCTGGCTCAGTCCAGCAACAGATACCCGGCTTGCTGCCGGTCCCCGATGTAGTCTGCCACGTACTGCCTGTACGTCTCTCGCGACCCTGCCCTCTCCAGAACCGCCCCGGAATCGGGCAGACTCCCCGCCCGTAACCCGACATAATCCCGGTAGCTCGAGAAAGCCCAGTCCTCCGGCGTAGAAACGAGGCCAGCCTGTACCGGGTTGAGATGGATGTACGCCGAAAGCTGCACCAGGCGCTCTTCGTCGCGCACCCGGCGCGCCCGGTAGGTTCCTGAGAAGAGCGGTCCAGAGCAGCGCTCCTGATGGTTCACCGCCTTGGCGTAGGAGTTCAGCAGCGGGGCCATCACCGCGCTGCCAAGGTCGGTGGAATGCGCGCGCAGGGCAAGACGGTAGTGGTTGGGCATGAGGCAGTAGGCGATGACCGCCGCCAGGTCGGGTGTGGCGTAGCGTCGCAGGCGGGCCAGGAAGAAGGTCCAGTTCGCGGCAAGGAAGAAGATCGGCTGGTGGTCCACGCCGCGGCCAAAGACATGGTAGCAGGCACCGGGCTCGAATGGTGTACGACGCATGGCAGCGGCCTCCGCGGAATCTTGGAGGATACGACGCGTCTGGACGGGCACAGTGTATACGGCGATGGATTACGGCGCAAGCCGGCGATGCCGGGGTCGCGACCGCCGGCCTGCTCCGGGCGCAGACGCATCACGACCCCCGGGGTCCCGGGCGTCTTCGCCCGGGACCCCGGGGGTCTGAAGAGCAAGCCCTCTTGCTGCTGCCGGGGGGGACTTCGCCTTTAGACCCCCGGGGTCCGGCCCGCGGACGGGCCGAAGACCCCGGGGGGCGTGGTGGGTGGCGGGCGTCTTCGCCCGGGGCCCCGGGGGTCTGAAGAGCAAGCCCCCTCGCTGCTAGCGGGGAGGGTCTTCGCCTTTAGACCCCCGGGGTCCGGCCCGCGGACGGGCCGAAGACCCCGGGGGTCGTGATGGGTGGCGGGCGTCTTCGCCCGGGACCCCGGGGGTCTGAAGAGCAGGCCCTCTCGCTGCTGCCGGGGAGGGTCTTCGCCTTTAGACCCCCGGGGTCCGGCCCGCGGACGGGCCGAAGACCCCGGGGGTCGTGATGGGTGCCGGGGGTCTTCGCCCGGGACCACGGGGGTCGAGATGACTAGCGGGCCGGAGGTGCCGGGCGGCTCGAGAGGCCTAGTCGGCGAGGGCGGCGTTGACTAGGAGGTGCACGGTCAGCGAGGCGGGGCCCTGGATGAGATAGTCGCTGGCTGGGCCGCGCTGCCCCGGCCCGTAGCCCCACCAACCGCCGACGCGGCCGCGCGTCAGGTCCGTCGGCCCCAGGTTGAACTCCATCAGCCCCCCGCCGTGCGCCTTCACCTGGCCGGGGAGGCTGGCAGCCGGGTGCACCTGCGCCGAGGTGCCGATCACCAGGAGCAGGTCGCACGAGGCGATGACCCGCTCGATCGCCCGCATGGCGCGGACGTCCTCACCAAAGAGCACAAAGTTGGGCTTGAGCGGGCTGCCGCAGCGGGCGCAGGCGGGGGCACCGTCCCCGTGCAGGTGTTCCTCCCGCAGCGCCTCGATGCTCCCGCAGGAGAGACACTGGAGGTTCTGGCAGTCGCCGTGCACCTCCAGCACGCGGCGGCTGCCGGCGGCCTGGTGCAGTCCGTCGATGTTCTGGGTGATCACCGCGTCGAGCCGGCCGGCCCGTTCCAGCCGGGCCAGCGCCAGGTGCGCAGCGTTGGGGGCCTTGCCGGCCAGCTCGCGGCCCAGGGCGCGGTAGAGTCGCCAGGCCTTGGCGGGGTTGCGGCGGAACACCTCCAGCGTGGCGTACTCGTCGGGGTTAAACACGGTCCACACGCCGCCGGGGCTGCGAAAGTCGGGGATGCCGCTCTCCACCGAGATGCCGGCTCCGGTGAGCGCAGCGACGTGCTGCGCCTCGCGCAGCACCCGTACCGCCTCGCCAAGGCGCCCCTCATCCTCGCCGGGGATGATGACTGTGACCATGGCGCCTCCTGATGGCACCCTCCCGAGGGCGGCCGGCTTGGGGCCGTTGCCTTCGGGAGGGCGGTGTCGGCCAACCCATTGCGCGGGCCGGGCGCGTCCCGGCCCGCGGAAAGCGTCCGGCTACTACCGCGCGCCGCAGGCCTGCAGGCAGGCCTGCATATGGCCGCGCGCCTCGGCGGCGATGGCCACGCAGCGCGGCAGCTCGTACTCTCTGGCCCCGATGATCTCCAGGTCCAGCGCGCCGGTGTAGCCGTGGCGATGGAGCGCCGCGACGTAGCCGAGCAGGTCGATATCCCCGCGGCCGTTGGCCTGCATCTCGGGGGTGCCGGGGTTGCGCTGGCGGCCCTTGCAGTCTCGGATGTGCACGTGCTTGACGCGCGAGATCACCGCCTGGATCGCCTCCACCGGGTCCTCGCCGGCGCGGTAGATGTGCGAGGGGTCCATGTCGATGCCGAAGGCCGGAGAAGTGATCTCACGCATGACGCGCAGCGTGGTGGGCGTGTTGTGGATGGCCGCGCCCACGTGCGCCTTGACGCAGAGCGTCACGCCGAAATGCTCGGCGCGCTCCGCCAGGGCGTTCAGCGACTCGATCGACTGCTTTAGGCTTTCCTCGTCGTCCGTCTGGCCGCCCGGGCCGCAGTTGATCACCGGGATGCCCAGCTCGGCGGCGGCCTGGTAGGCCAGCTCCATCTTGGCCGGGTCCTGGCGGGGCTGCTCCATGGCCAGGAGCTCCAGCCCGTACTCCTGCGAGAGGCGCTTGACCTCGGGGGCCAGTTCCTGCCAGCGCTCGAGCACCAGGTGCTGGCTCATCCCGTCGATGGCCGACAGCTCGATGCCGTCGTAGCCGGCCATGGCGATGTACCGGAAGGCGGTCTCCATGTCGTAGCCGCCAAAGAGCACCGAGTTCGCTCCGAGTTTCATGGTTCCCCCTACTGGATGGTGACGATCGTGCCGTTCTGGACCGACTCGATGGCCGCTTGCAGGACCTTCTGGGCGGCCAGGCCGTCGGCGCCAGAGCCGTCGATGTCTTCGGGCTTGCATCCCTCGCTGACCTGCTCAACAAAGCGGTGCAGGCGGTTCAGGAAGGTGTCTTCAAAGTCGCGCATGCCGCCAAAGATGGGGTTCTCGTAGACGCGCGTCTCCATGTCTCCGGCGGGGTAAAGGGTCACCTTGCGGAACATGTCGTCGATGACGAAACGCCCCTGGGTGCCGGCCACCTCGCAGCGCTCCATCGGGTGGCCGCGCTCGATGTCGTACGAGCCGGTCAGGCCGCCCACCACGCCGTTCTTGAACTTGAGCGAAAAGTGCGCCGTGGACCAGATCTTGCGGCCCGGGGCCTTGGTCACAAAGCACTGCACCGCCTCGACGTCGCCGCAGTAGTGGCGCATCACGTCGACGGTGTGCGGGTGGAGCGCCTTGATCTGGAACCAGGGCGAGGTCTCGCGCGGGTTCATGATCCACATGCTC
>JAAZBY010000592.1 GCA_012513595.1 Chloroflexota bacterium | reverse complement strand
GCGCGCTCAGGGGCGAGCCCATTACGCTCTATGGCGATGGCTGCCAGGTGCGCGATGTGCTGTTTGTGGACGATCTGGTGGAAGCGTTCCTACTCGCCGAGGCCAACCTGCCCAGATTGGCCGGAGAGGTCTTCAACATCGGTGGTGGGCCGCAGAATACCGTCAGCCTGCTGGAACTGGTTGATACGCTTGAAGGTATTCAGGGCGCAAGGCCGCTGCTGCATCACGGTCAGTGGCGCCTCGGCGACCAGCGCTACTACGTTTCCGACACTCGCAAGTTCCAGCGGGAGACCGGTTGGCGAGCTGAGGTGGACGTCCGCGAGGGCGTACAGCGCCTGCAGGATTGGCTGGCGGCGGCGCATGGCAGGGCGCGCCTCAGCACCCCCACAAGCCCGCTAGGGCGGCCGGCACAGGCCGCGCCAGCCGTCGCGGCGCTGACCTGACGCCGCACGGCAGGACGTGGGAGGAGCACAACGCCGGCCAGTCAGGTACTCAGGGAGGGCCCTATGTCTCACCCCAACACCATGAAGGCAGCCGTTCTCGTCGAGCCGGGCAAGATTGAGCTACAGGAGGCTCCGCTGCCGGAGGCCGGAGCCGGCCAGATTCGCGTGAAGCTCCAGGGCTGCGGCGTCTGCGCCTCAAACCTCCCGCCCTTCGAGGGCCGGGAGTGGTTCACATACCCCTTCCAGCCGGGCCAGCTTGGTCACGAGGGCTGGGGTGTCATTGATCAGCTTGGTGAGGGCGTTAAGGGGCTGGGCCTCGGACAGCGCGTCAGCATTCTCTCCGACCATGCCTACGCCGAGTACGACGTTACCGACGCCGCCAAGGCGGTGCCTCTCCCCGTGGCGCTTGAAGGCCACGCCTTTCCCGGCGAGCCGCTGGGATGCGCCATGAACATCTTCCGGCGCAGCGATATTCGCTCCGGCCAGACGGTGGCCATCATCGGCATTGGTTTCCTGGGCGCACTCCTGACCGAGCTTGCCAGCAAGTCTGGCGCCACCGTCTTCGCCATCGCCCGGCGCCCCTTCGCCCAGGACATCGCGCGCCAGATGGGCGCGGCCGAGGTCATCCCGATGGACGACCACTGGAAGATCATCGAGAGGGTCAAGGAGATGACGGGGCAGGTCCTGTGCGACCGGGTCATTGAAGCCGTCGGCAAGCAGTGGCCGCTCGACCTGGCCGCCGAGCTCACCCGCGAGATGGGCCGTCTAATCATCGCCGGCTACCACCAGGACGGGATGCGGCAGGTAAACATGCAGCTTTGGAACTGGCGCGGTCTCGACGTCATCAACGCCCACGAGCGTCAGACGGAAGTCTACGTTCGGGGCATCACCGAGGCCGTGAAGGCGGTCACCGAGGCCCGGCTTACTCCTGAGCCACTCTACACGCACCAGTTCCCGCTGGAAGACCTCCAGCAGGCGCTGGAGATGGCCCGTGACCGCCCGGACGGCTTCCTCAAAGCCCTGGTGCGAATGTGAAGGCGACGCGACGCGTCCCGCGCCTACAGCAGACGTTG
>JAAZBY010000062.1 GCA_012513595.1 Chloroflexota bacterium | reverse complement strand
TGGTGGCCAGGTCCGCCTTGTCCTCGACGTTCACGGCATTGGGGCCCAGCATCACGTTGCCGTGGATGGTGCGCGTCACCAGAATGCCCTTGCTCACCGCCGTCGGGCAGGGGAAGAGCACGCCGCGCACCCGCTCGGCAGCGCGCCGGTCGAGGACGAAATACTCGCCCTTGCGCGGCGTGATGGTAAAGCCGTCCAGCCCGGCGGCGTGGAGGAGGTCGTCGGCCCACAGGCCGGCGGATACCACCACCCACCGGGAGCGAACTGGGCCCCCCTCGGTGAGCACCCCGCGGATGGCGGAGCCCTCTCGCAGCAGGCCCGTCACGCGGGTCTCCAGCCGCAGCGTGACGCCGTTCAGCACGGCGTGCTCCGCGGCGCCGATACAGAGGCCGAAGGGGTCCACGATGCCGCCGGTGGGGGCGTAGAGGGCGCCGACGGTGCCCGGCGCGACGGAGGGCTCGCGGCGGCGCATCTCCTCGGCGGAGATGATCTCCAGCCCCGGGACGCCGTTCTCCTCGCCGCGCTCCTGGAGGGCGCGCAGGGTGGGCAGGTCCTCCGGCGCCAGGCCGACCACGTAGGTGCCGCAGCGGTCGAACTCGACGTCCAGGTCGGCACAGACCCGGTCGAACATGGCGTTGCCGGCCAGGTTCAGGCGGGCTTTGTTCGTGCCGGGCTTGGTGTCATAGCCGGCGTGGACGATGGCGGTGTTGGCCTTGGTGGTCCCCTCGCCGACGTCTGAGGCCTTGTCGACGAGCAGGACGTCGAGGGAGTAGCGGCTCAGCGCGCGGGCCACCATGCTGCCCACCACGCCCGCGCCGATCACGATCACATCATAGAGGCGCTCACTCATCGCAGTTGCAGTTCCTTCATCTCCGGGGCGGTCAGGATTGCACCCAGTTCTTGGCGCGGTCGACGGCGCGCTGCCAGCCGCGGTAGCCGCTGGCGCGCCGCTCAGCGCCCCACCCGGGCATAAAGGTGCGCTCGACGCCCCAGTTGGCGCGCAGGGCGTCGGTGCTGGCCCAGACCCCGGCGGCCAGCCCGGCCATGTAGGCGGCGCCGAGGGCGGTCGTCTCACTGACCAGGGGGCGCACGACGGGGGTGCCCAGGATGTCTGCCTGCAGCTGCATGAGCGTGTCGTTGACCACGGCACCGCCGTCGACCTTGAGGGCCTGCAGGCGAATGCCCGAGTCGGCCTCCATGGCCTCCAGCACCTCGCGGGCCTGGTAGCAGATGGCCTCCAGCGTGGCGCGCACCAGGTGGGCGCGCGCGGTGTAACGGGTGAGGCCGACGATCACGCCGCGGGCGTCCATATCCCAATGGGGGGCGTAGAGGCCCGAAAAGGCGGGCACAAAGTAGACCCCGCCCGTATCGGCCACCGTGTTGGCCACCGCCTCGCTCTCGGCGGCGCTGGAGAGCAGGCCGAGGTTGTCGCGCAGCCACTGGACGGCCGCGCCGGTGATGGCGATAGAGCCCTCCAGGGCGTACTGGCAGGGGGCCTCGGCGCCCAGCGAGTAGGCCACCGTGCTGAGCAGGCCGCTCTGCGACGCCGTCGGCCGCGCGCCGGTGTGCATGAGCAGGAAGGAGCCGGTGCCGTAGGTGTTCTTGGCCTCGCCCTGGGCAAAGCAGCACTGCCCGGCCAGGGCGGCCTGCTGGTCGCCGATCAGGCCGCACACGGGCAGGGCCGCGCCGCCGCCGTCGCCCTCGAGCCGCCAGGTGCCGAAGGTGCGCACGTCGGAGGAGGGCCGGATCTCGGGCAGCATGGCCCTGGGGATACTCAGGATATCCAGCATCTGTGGGTCCCACGCGCCGCGGCGCAGGTCCATCAGCATGGTGCGTGAGGCGTTGGTAACGTCAGTGACGTGCGCGCCCCCGTGGGGGCCGCCGGTCATGTTCCAGACGAGCCACGAGTCGACGGTGCCAAAGAGGGCCTCGCCTCGCTCGGCGTCTGCCCGCATCCCGGGGACGTGTTCCAGGAGCCAGGCCAGCTTGGGCCCGGAAAAGTAGCTGGCCACCACCAGGCCCGTCCGCTCGCGGATGAGATCCTCCAGGCCATCCGTAAGCAGCCTTTTACAGATCTCCTCACTGCGCGTACACTGCCATACAACGGCCGGGCAGTAGGGCTGGCCGGTGCGCCGGTTCCAGACGATGGTCGTCTCCCGCTGGTTGGCGATGCCAACAGCGGCGACGTCCTTGGCCCTGACCCCGGCCGTGGCGAACGCGGCGGCCACCACCTCGCGGGTGCGCTGCCAGATCTCCAGGGGATCGTGCTCCACCCAGCCGGGGCGCGGGTAGAACTGCCGATGCGTGGCATAATGGGCGCCGCGCACGTGCCCCGCGCGGTCCAGGATCATGCAGCGGGTGCCCGTGGTGCCTTGGTCGATTGCAGCGATGAATTCCGCCATGGCCCGTGCCTTTCCCCGACGCGCGCGGTCGGATTTGCGGAAGCATAGGCCATACTAGCCACGATCGCGGCGAGCGTCAAACATCGCCCGAACCATCAGGATACCGTCGCAGGCGGCGAGATGGCCCGCAACGCCGTCCGCGGCGCGGTGTTGTAGGTAGCGTCCGTGTTGTTGGAGGGAGGTCCCGTTGTTACTACGAGCCATTGCAGCGATCTGCAGCGCGTATCTGCTGGGGTCCGTTCCGATCGGGTTCCTGGCGGCACGCCTGCTCAGGGGCATAGACGTCACCCGGGTGGGCAGCGGCCGCACGGGGGGCAGCAACGTCCTGCGCGCGGCAGGGCTGGTCCCGGCGATCGTGACGGTCCTCGGGGACGCCGGCAAGGGGTACGGCGCCGTAGCGCTGGCGCAGCTGATCGCCCCAGGGCTGCCCCTGGTGGCCGTGCTGGCCGGCGTGGCCAGCGTGGTGGGGCACAACTGGTCGGTGTTCCTGGGCTTTAGCGGCGGGGTCGGCACGATGACCAGCGGCGGGGCCGGGTTCGCCCTGCTGCCCCTGCCCACCGGCGTCTCGGCCCTGGTGGGCGTGGTGGTGGTGGCCATCTGGAAGCACACCTCGCTCGGCTCGATCACCTTTGCGCTGATGCTGATTCTGACGAGCCTGGTGAGCGGGATCACCGGGGCCACCGGGATGGAACGAGTGCTCTTTGCCCTGGGCACCGGCATCATGGCGCTCTACAACCTGCGCCCGAACATCAAACGGCTGCGCGAGGGCACCGAGCGCAAGCTGGGCCAGTACATCCCCGCCGGCAAGAAGGACGTCCAGAGGGACCATCCCTGACGCGCCGGCCGGGCAGCCACCTCAGGACAAGGGCGACGGGCTCCCCGCCCCCCAGGGGGACGGAGAGCCCGCTCTGCCACACGATCGGGACGATGCGCACCCGGCTGCCTAGCGCGCCCGCGCGCCGGGCGCGCTTCTGTTACTCTTCCCCCAGGTAGGCGGCCTGTACCTCGCGGTTGTTCAGCAGCTCCTCGGCATTCCCCGACAGGGCCACCTCGCCCGTCTCCAGGACGTAGCCGCGGTGGGCCACCGACAGGGCCATGGCGGCGTTCTGCTCCACCAGCAGGATGCTGGTGCCCTGCGCGTTGATCTGCCGGATGATGGCAAAGATCTCCTCGACCAGGATCGGCGCCAGACCCATGGAGGGCTCGTCCAAGAGGAGGAGCGTCGGGCGAGACATCAGCCCACGGCCCATGGCCAGCATCTGCTGTTCCCCGCCCGAAAGCGTCCCCCCGCGCTGCTCGAGGCGCTCTTTAAGCCGTGGGAAGCTGGCGAACACCCTCTCCATCGACTCGGCGACCTCGGCGGCGCTCTGGCGCGTGTAGGCGCCCATCTCCAGGTTCTCGCGCACGGTCAGCTTGGAGAAGATGCGCCGTCCCTCCGGCACCTGCGAGATGCCCAGCCGCACGATGCGCTCGGGGGGCGTGCGCGTCAGGTCCTGGCCGCGGAAGGCCACGCGCCCCTCGCTGGGGCGCAGCAGGCCTGAGATGGTGCGCAGCGTGCTGCTCTTGCCGGCGCCGTTGGCGCCAATGAGGGTGACGATCTCTCCCTCGTCTACGTGGAAGGAGACGCCGCGCACCGCACGGATGGCGCCGTAGGAGACGTGCAGGTTCTCGACTTCCAGCAGCATGTCCTCAGAGCCCCCTCATGCTTCTCTTGCCCAGGTAGGCCTCGATGACCTTCTCGTCCGACTGGATCTCGCGGGCTGTGCCCCGGGCGATCACCTGGCCAAAGTCCATCACCGTGATCCACTCGCAGATGCCCATCACCACGCGCATCTGGTGCTCGATGAGCAGGATGCTCAGCCGGTAGCGTTCGCGCACAAAGTGGATGAGCTCCATCAGGCTCTGCGTCTCGGTGGGGTTCATGCCGGCGGCCGGCTCGTCCAAGAGGAGCAGCCGCGGCCCCAGGGCCAGGGCGCGGGCGATCTCTAGGCGGCGCTGCTCGCCGTAGGGCAGGTTGCGGGCCAGCTCCGTCTGCCGGTGGAGCAGGCCAAAGACCTGCAGGAGGTCCTGGGCCTCTTCGGTGAGGGCCCGCTCGCGCGGGGCAAAGCGCCGCAGGCGGGTGACCGCCTCGAGAAGGCCGTAACCGGCGTGGGTGTGGTAGGCGATGCGGACGTTATCCAGCACGGAGAGGTGCGGGAACAGCCGGATGTTCTGGAAGGTACGCGCCACCCCCATCCGGGTGATGGCATGCGGGGAGAGGCCGCCGAGCTCGACGCCGTCGAGGAGGATGCTCCCCGCGCTGGGTTCGTAGATGCCGGTGATCATGTTGAACACGGTCGTCTTGCCGGCGCCGTTGGGGCCGATCAGCCCGTACAACCCGCCCGCGGGCACGGCCATGCTCAGGTCGCTTACGGCGCGCAGCCCGCCGAACATGATGGTCAGGTCCACGATGTCCAGGATGCGGTTGGTCTTGGACAGGCGCGGGTCGGGCGCAGGGTGGTCAGGCATGGGGGGTGCCCTCCTCCGCCGCGCGGGCGGGACGATCGGCCGGGCCGGAGGGCGGCACGGGCAGGTCGCGTTCCGGCGGGAGGGGAGTCTTCAGCCAGCCCCACTCGCGCGTCCCCAGCAGGCCCTCCTGCCGCAGGAGCATGATCACCAGCAGGAACACGGGGTAGATGACAAAGCGCCAGTCCTCAAACCCCTGGGGCAGGATAACGCGCAGCCCTTCGATGAGCAGCACGAACAGCCCCGAGGCCACCAGCGTGCCCGTCATGCTGCCCAGGCCGCCAAAGACGATGATGATCATCGGGTCAAAGCCCTTCACAAAGTTGAAGGTGCTCGGGTGCAGGAAGCCGTAGAGGTGCGCGTAGAGGCCGCCGGCGATCCCGGCGAAAAAGGCGCCGGTAGCAAAGGCCAGCGCCTTCACGCTGGCCCGGTCGATCCCCATGGTGCCGGAAGCGATCTCATCCTCGCGAATCGAGACGATCGCCCGGCCGTAACTAGAGTGCACCAGGTTGCGCATGACGATGACCACCAGCACCAGGACGCCAAAGCCCCACGACCAGGTGGTCCAGCGGGGGATGCCGACCATGCCGCGGGCTCCCTTCATGGTGGCGATGACCTGGTCCGAGTTCTGCAGCGCCGTGTAGACCATGACGGCAAAGCCCAGCGTAGCGATGCCGAGATAGTCAGAGCTGAGCCGCAGGAGCGGCAGCCCCACCAGATAGGCGATCATGGCGGCCAGCGAGCCGCCGGTGAGCAGAGCCAACAAGAACACCACCGGTTGGGCGAGCGCCTCCGGCAGGTGCGACAGGGCCAGGTCAAAGGCAGGCAGGAGGGCCAGGCGCAATCCCCAGGCCACCAGTACGCCGCCCGCCAGGGCGATGAGCAGCAGAGACAGCCCGCCGACCGCCTGGAGTATCGCGGCCTCGCGGCGGGGCATCTGGCGGGCCAACCAATGCCCCAGCGCCTCGTGGACCGGGCCGATGCGCAGTCGCCCGGCCAGGAGGAGCGCGGCCAGCAGGCCCGCCTGGCCAGCGACAATCCAGGATACGGCCACGAACTGCCCGCCGCTCCACCGGGAAACAAAGTCCTTGGTGACCAGCGCCGAGGTGTAGGCCCCAATGGCATAGAACCCCACGTGGCCGAGGGAGAACTGCCCGTTGAACCCGTAGATGAGGTTCAGCCCCAGGGCAGAGACCGCCGCCACGACGGCCATCTGGATCACGCCGTACCAGTACTGGTTGATCCAGTCGTTGCTGCTGGCCACCAGGACGACGATGTAGATGCCGAGGCCCACCAGCGCCGTTGGCAACCAGGCCGGCAGGCGTGACCGGAGGTCTCGCAGGGCCACAGGCGGAGAGGGCAGATGCGCGCCCAATCCCATGGGGTACCTCTCTTCCTATACCTTCTCGACTTGCGGCTCACCCAGGATGCCGGTGGGCTTGACCAGGAACACGACGATCAGCACCAGGAAGGCGAACAAGTCGCGCAGGCGCGACCCCGCCGGCAGAAAGCTCACCACCAGGACGTCGATCTCGCCCATTAGCAGCGAGCCCACAAAGGCCCCGGCGATGTTGCCGATGCCGCCCAGCACGGCGGCCACAAAGGCCTTCAGCCCGGGCATCATGCCCATGAAGGTCCAGATCTGCGGGAAGGCGATGGCGTACAGGACGCCGGCCGCCCCGGCCAGCGCCGCGCCGATGGCAAAGGTCAGCGAGATGATCCCGTCGACGTTGATGCCCATCAGGAGGGAGGTCGGTTTGTCAAGGGAAGTGGCCCGCATGGCCTTGCCGACCTTGGTGCGGTTGACGATGTACTGCAGCAGCACCAGAAGCAGCACCGTGACCCCGATGATGATGGCGGTGATGTTGGTGATCTGCACGCCCCCGACGTTCCAGACCACCACATCAAAGGGGCGCGTGTAGGTGTTGAAATCGGCACCGAAGACAAACTTGAGCGCCGTAAAGTACTCGAGAAAGAAAGACACGCCGATGGCCGTGATCAGCGCGGCGATGCGCGGCGCGTTGCGCAGGGGCTTGTA
>JAAZBY010000591.1 GCA_012513595.1 Chloroflexota bacterium | reverse complement strand
TCACGTCGCGGGCCGGGTCCGGGCGCACGCTCTACCCGGCCAGCCAGGAGATCACCCTGGTGACGCCGCTAACGATGACCGCCGAGGTACAAGCGCTAGCGACGTATGTCGAGAGCGCCCGCGGGCAGGAACTCCTGGCCAAGCACTTTTCCGGGCGCTAAGGCTGCAGCCAGGGGTTGCTGGCTTTTTCCTCGGCGATGACCGTCCGGGGGCCGTGCCCTGGGTAGGCGACGGTCTGCGGCGGGAGGGCAAAGAGGCGCTCGCGGATGGAGCGCAGCAGCAGGTCGTGATTGCTTCCCGCCAAGTCGGTGCGCCCAATACCCCCGCGAAACAGCGCGTCCCCGCAGAACACTGCCCCCGCCGAGGCGACCCAGACCGAAACGCCCCCGGGAGAATGCCCCGGGGTGTGCAACACTTGCGCCGTCAGGTTCCCGATCTCCAGCAGGTCACCGTCGGAAAGCAGCTGGTCTGCACGGATCGCCGGGGGCGGTTGGGCCACAAAATGCCCCAGCAAGCCCGGCGGGCTGGCCAATGCTTCCGCCTCGGCTGCGTGGATGGCCACGAGGGCGCCGGTCTCCTCGCGGAGCGCGGGCGCGGCCAGGACGTGGTCGTAGTGGGAATGGGTCAGCACGATGCGCTCCACCGCGAGGCCCAGATCACGTACGGCAGCCAGGATCCTGTGCGGTTCAGCGCCTGGGTCGACCAAGATAGCGCGGTGGGTGTCTGGGCAGCCCAGCAGGTAGCAGTTGGTGCGCAGTGCGCCCACCGGCAGTGTCCGTAGCAGCATTGTTCGCCTCTCCTCTCACTCGGCCGCGTCGAGGATAGCGGGCCAGGGCGCGGCGGTCAACAGCGGCCGGTACTGATTGCCCGGCGGGGCAGTATCCGCTATACTGGTCCGTCAGAAGCACCCAGGCCGCCCACACGGCGGCCTGTCCGCGTACAGAGATTGCCAGCGGAGGAACCCATGCGACTCTCCAACCTGTTTGCCCGCACCCTGCGTGAGACGCCTTCGGACGCCGAGATGATCAGCCATCAGCTCTCCGTCCGCGCGGGGCTGATCGTCCAGGCGGCAGCCGGGATATATAGTTACCTGCCGCTTGGTTGGCGCGTGCTGCGCAAGATCACGCAGATCATCCGCGAGGAGATGGACGCGGTCGACGGGCAGGAGATCCTCATGCCCGTGGTGCAGCCCGCAGGGCTGTGGCGCGAGTCGGGCCGCTACGACGCACCCGCCCCCGGGGCGGCCCTGGTGCGCTTTAGCGACCGCGGCGAGCATCCCATGGTGCTGGCCATGACCCATGAGGAGCTCGTCACCGACCTGGCGCGGCGACTGGTGAACTCGTACCGGCAGCTGCCGGCGGTCGTCTACCAGGTGCAGACCAAGTTTCGCGATGAGGCACGCTCTCGCGGCGGGCTGGTGCGGGTGCGCGAGTTTACCATGAAGGACGCCTATAGCTTCCACGCCGATCAGGAGGACCTCGACGCCTACTACCCGCGCATGTACGCGGCCTATGAGCAGATCTTTCGCCGCTGTGGGCTGGAGGTCGTAGCGGTGGAAGCGTCCAGCGGCATGATGGGCGGGTCTGACTCGCACGAGTTCATCTTTGTCAATGACGCCGGGGAGGATACGCTGGTCCTCTGCCCCGACTGTAAGTTCGCGGCCAACGCCGAGGCGGCCCACTTTGACAAGGGTGAGGCTGCGCGTGAGGAGGAGCGTCCCCTGGAGAAGGTGCCCACGCCGGGGACTACCACCATCGAAGCGGTGGCCAGGCTGCTGGGCGTCGGCGAAGAGCAGACGCTCAAGGCTGTGTTCTATGCCACGCCGCAGAGCGAGATCGTCTTTGCCGTCATTCGCGGGGACCTCGACGTGAATGAGCAAAAGCTTGCGGACGTGCTGGGTGGCGTGGAGCTGCACCCGGCCGACGCCGAGGAGCTGGAGGCCGCCGGGCTGGTGGCGGGGTATGCGTCGCCGATCGGGCTGGATAACCCGGCCATCCGCGTCATAGCGGACGATTCGATCCTGACGGGCAGCAACTATGTGGCCGGGGCTAACGATCCGGGCTACCACTATGCCAACGCGAACTATCCGCGTGACATGCAGGTGGACCAGGTCGCCGACATTGCGCTAGCCCGCGAGGGGGACCGCTGCATCGCCTGTGGGGGCAGCCTGCGCGCGGTACGCGGGATCGAGCTCGGCCACGTGTTCAAGCTGGGCACCAAGTACAGCGAGGCGATGGGCGCGGACTTTCTCGATGCCACCGGCGTCTCCCGGCCGCTGGTGATGGGCTGCTACGGTATCGGGGCGGGGCGCCTGCTGGCTTGCATCCTGGAGCAGCACCACGACGACAACGGCATCGTGTGGCCGGTGGACGTGGCCCCCATGCAGGTGCACATCGTCTCAGTGGGCACTAACAACCCGGAGGTGGTGGGGGCTGCCGAAGCGGCCTACCAGCGGCTGCAGGCCGCCGGGTACGAGGTGCTCTATGACGATCGCGATGAGACGGCCGGGGTCAAGTTCAACGACGCCGACCTGATCGGCCTGCCGGTGCGCGTCACAGTCAGCCGGCGCACGGTGCAGGGGGAGGCGTTCGAGCTCAAGGCGCGTTGGGAAGCCGACCGGAAGATGGTGCCGGCTGCCGACCTGGAGGGGGCCGTCGCCGCGATCCTGGAACGGGGCCGGCAACTCGGCTGAGCACGCGCTCAGGGGAGCTACCTCGGGAGGGCCCGCCGCCGCGGCAGGCCCTCCTGTTTGCGTTTCGCCCTTGGGCGTGCTATACTACATCCAAAGACTCTCTACCTGTGAAAGTGGGCGCTCCCCACTTTTCTTATTGTGGCAGACTGGGCGCTAGCCGGAGGTTTTCCTGTCTATGAAGAGCGAGTTTGAGATCGCCATTACTCAGCTCTGTTCTGATCGCAACGTCTCGCCCGACGTCATCCTCGAGGCGATCGAGGCGGCGCTGGTTACCACCTACAAGAAGAACTATGGGCCCACCCAGAACATCCGGGTGACTGTGGACCGGCGCACCGGGCAGGCGCGCGTCTTTGTGAACAGGCTGGTTGTAGCCCAGGTGGAGGACCCCGAGACGCAGATCTCGCCGGCGGATGCACACCTGCAGGATCCCTCGCTGGAAATCGGCGACATGCTGGAGACCGAGGTCAAGCCGCGGAACTTTGGCCGTATCGCCGCGCAGACTGCCAAGCAGGTCATCATGCAGCGCATCCGCGAGGCGGAGCGCGATTCTGTATACCTCGAGTTCGCCGACCGGGTGGGTGAGCTGGCTAACGGCGTGGTGCGGAGCGTCGACGCGCGTAGCGGGAATGTGACGATCAGCCTGGGCAAGGCCGAGGCGGCCCTGCCGCGCAGCGAGCAGATCCCTGGCGAGTACTACCGCTTCAACCAGAGGCTGCGGGTCTACCTGGCCGAGGTCGAACGGACCGGGCATGGGCCGCAGGTGACCGCCTCGCGCAGCCACAAGGGGCTGCTCCGGCGGCTGTTGGAGCTGGAAGTTCCCGAGATCTACAACGGGACGGTGGAGATCAAGGCCATCGCCCGCGAAGCGGGGTCGCGCTCCAAGGTGGCCGTCGTGGCTCTGCAGCCGGGGGTAGACCCGGTGGGCTCTTGCGTGGGAATGCGCGGCGTGCGCATCCAGAACATCGTCAACGAGCTGAACGGCGAAAAGATCGATGTGGTCCCCTGGTCTGAGGATGAGGAGACCTTTATCGGTAATGCGCTGAGCCCGGCCAAGGTGGTCGGCGTGCTGCTGGACGAGGAAAGCAAGAAGGCCAAGGTCATCGTGCCGGATAGCGCGCTATCGCTGGCCATTGGCAAGGAGGGGCAGAACGCCCGCCTGGCCGCCAAGCTGACCGGCTGGGGCATCGATATCCGCAGCGAGACCGAGGCTGCCGCCGAGGCCGAGCGCCATGAGGAGGAAGCCCGTGAGGCCGAGGCCCGCGCCGCCGAGGAAGAGGAGGCGCGCCGGGCCGCTGCCGAGCTGCTGGCCCAGGCCGAAGCCCTGATCGCCGCCGAGGAAGAGGCGGAGCACGCCGAAGCGCTGGATGGGGCCCTGGCGGAGGAGTCCGCGGCGGAGGAATCCGCGGCGGAGGAGTCCGCGGCGGAGGAATCCGCGGCGGAGGAGTCCGCGGCGGAGGCTCCGGCGGCGGAGGCCCCGGCGGAGGAATCCGCGGCGGAGGAGCCCGCGGCGGCGGAGGCCGTGGCAGAGGAGGTCACGCTCGAGGTGGCCGAGCCGTTGGCTGACGCTGTCGAGGAGAGCGAGGGGACGGAGGCGATCTTGGCCGAGGAGACCCCGGTCGAGGCGCTGGAAGATGCTGCTGGGCCGGCGGAGGCGGGCGCGACCGCCGGTGTAGAGGAGGCGCCGCTACCGCTCGCGGAGGAGACCGTGCCTGCTGAGGACGAGCTGCCGTACGACGAACTCGAGGAAGAGGACGAAGAGGAGGGGGACAGCGGCCGCCAGCGCGAGACCCAGCGCCGCAAGAACCGCAAACGCGTCCTGGAGTACGACGAGCGCCTGGGCGAGGTGGTCTCTCGCCGGCGGCGCAAGCGCGATGAGAAGTGGCGCTGGGATGAGGACGAGTTCTAGACCGCAGGGCGCAGTAGGCAGGGCAGGTGGTTAGGGTGGCCGCCAAGCGGGTTCGCAAGCAGCCACAGCGCACCTGCGTCGCCTGTCGGCGCGTGGCGGACAAGCGCGACCTGGTGCGGGTGGTGGCTACGCCAGAGGGCCGCCTGGTGGTGGACCCCAAGGGAAAGCTGCCCGGCCGGGGGGCCTATATCTGCCGACGGCGCGCCTGTTGGGCGTCGGCGCGGCGTGGTGGCGCGCTGGGTCGTGCGTTGCGGCTGGAAGGCTCGGAGGCGAACCGGGCCTTGGAGGATCTGGCCGCGTTGGATGCGTTCTTTGAGCAGCTGCCTGAAGACGACGATCGTGCGTAGCAATGTGGGCTCGGTACTTTTTCGCTGCACCGGGCCCCATGGGTTTGATTGCTCCAATCGCCATGTCTGACAGACTGACCGACAGCAGAAGAGAGACTGGGCTGGTTCTGGCTGGGGAGATGACTATGGCTAGCCGCTGAGAGCGCTCTGTGCCTCATTCCGGTCCCCCATTCGCTTCCCCTCGCCAGTGCTGTACACCCTGTCTCCCGTGCTCTGCCATCTGCCCGCCGCGGTTCCGCACTGCGTCGGTGACGCACTGTGCCGTGCCGGCGGGCCCTTCCCGGGCCGCTCGTGCCCGCAGCATTGTAACAATCGCAGCTCAACCATGGATATAGAAAGGGGGACAATATGGCGAACAGGTCCGAACGACCCCGAAGCGGTGCAAGCAGGGGAGCGTCGTCAGGATCCTCAAGGGGAGCCAGCAGTCCCAGGTCTGGTGGATCCGGTCGGGGCAGCCGGGGCGGGGCCGCATCGCGCGGCGGGCGCTCCGGGCAGGCCGGCCAGCCGTCTGCGGCGGGGGCCGACACTCGCGCCGCCGCACGTGGCGGTCAGCCTGCGCCTGCGGTCAAGGCGAAAGAGATCACGCTTCCGCCCCAGATCGTAGTGCGGGACCTTGCCGAGGAGATGCGGGTCAGCCCGATCGAGCTGATCAAGGCGCTCATGAATGCCGGCATCATGGCCAACATCAACCAGGTCCTTGACCACGATACCGCGGCGATTATCGCCGAGGAGATGGGGTATGCGGTGGTCGAGCCGGCCAAGCCGGAGGAGCCCGAGGTTGAGGAGCAGGCTGCCGCCGCTCCGACGCGCCGGCATCGTGAGTATACTGAGGAGGAACTCGAGCGCCTCAAGCCGCGCCCGCCCGTCGTGGTGGTGATGGGGCACGTCGACCATGGCAAGACGTCGATTCTGGACGTTATCCGCAGGGCCAGCGTCCAGGAGGGCGAGGCCGGGGGCATCACCCAGCACATCGGTGCCTATCAGGCCCGCGCGCACGACAAGCTGATCACTTTCCTGGACACCCCCGGCCACGAGGCCTTTACGGCCATGCGGGCCCGTGGTGCCAGTGTGACCGATATCGCCATCCTGGTGGTGGCGGCCGATGATGGCGTGCAGCCACAGACGCGCGAGGCCATCGCCCACGCGCGCTCAGCCGGCGTGCCGATCATCGTGGCCCTAAACAAGATGGACCTGGCCACGGCCAACCCGGAGCGCGTCAAGCAGCAGCTGGCCGACGAGGGCCTGGTGGTGGAGGACTGGGGCGGCGAGGTCATCTGCGTGCCGGTATCGGCCCGCACCAAACAGGGGATCGACGAACTCCTCGACATGGTGCTGCTGGTTGCCGAGATGGAGAACCTCCGGGCCGACCCTGAGGGGCCGGTGGCCGGCTCGGTGGTCGAAGGGCGGCTGGACCGCGCCATGGGGCCGACGGTCACGCTCCTGGTGCAGGAAGGCACCCTGCACGAGGGTGACACGCTCCTGGTGGGCCAGACCCATGGCCGCTTGCGGGCCTTGTTCGACTATAAGGGTGAGCGCATCAAGTCGGTAGGGCCGGCCACACCGGTCGTCGTCACGGGGTTGCGCGAGGTGCCCGAGGCGGGCGACCGCATCCGCGTCGTGGAGTCCGAACGCGAGGCGCGGCAGATCATCGAGGAGCAGATGCTCGCGGCGCGCGCCGCTGCCGAACAGCCCGGCCAGGCGCTGACGCTGGACCAGATTTACGCCCGCGCCCAGGCCGGGGCCATGCAGTCGCTGAACCTCATCCTCAAGGCGGACGTGGACGGCAGTATCGAGCCGATCCGCTCTTCGCTGGAGAAGCTTGAGGCCGGTGATCTGAAGGCCAAGTTCATCCACGTTGGCGTGGGCAACGTCACCGATTCGGACGTCAACCTGGCGGTGGCCTCTCAGGCTGTGATCGTTGGTTTTCACGTGGGCGTCGATGGCACGGCGACCCGCCTGGCCGAGCAGGAAGGCGTCAGCATCCGTACCTACGACGTCATCTACCGACTCATCGAGGACGTGCAGAAGGCCCTGACGGGCATGCTGGAGCCCGAGTATGAGGACAAGCTGCAGGGCATGGCGGTCGTGCGCGAGGTCTTTACGATTCCGCGCGTGGGCAAGATCGCTGGCGTACAGGTGCGCGAGGGCAAGGCCCTGCGCAACGCGACCGCCAAGGTCAAGCGTAATGGCCAGGTGATCCACGAGGGGCGGGTCTCCTCGCTGAAGCGGTTCACTGAGGACGTGCGCGAGGTGAACACCGGGCTGGAGTGTGGCGTGGGGATCGACGGGCTGAACGACGTCCAGGTGGACGATACGCTCGAGTTCTACAC
>JAAZBY010000590.1 GCA_012513595.1 Chloroflexota bacterium | reverse complement strand
TAGCCAGGCACCGCGAGGCCACACACTCTCTCAACCGAGTGGTTGACCTAAGCGTCGCCCTCTTCAAAGCAAAGTGAGAATGCCTCAGTTCTGGGCACCAGCAAGCCTTAGCTTGATGGGTATGGGGTTCGGGCGGGGCTATGGCTGCCGACGGTGGCGTCGGCGCGGGCGGTGGGTCAGGCCGACCAGGGAGCCGGCGCCGGCAAGGAGCATCCAGGCCGCCGGCTCGGGCACCACCGTGCCCTCGATGCGCACCCCGTAGGCGGTGCCCGTATCGGAGTCGGTGTAGTTCATGAGGGCCCACTGTTTGTTGTCGGACTGGGCGCCGCGGCCGTACGCATAGATGCGGAAAGTCAGTGTTTGCGTGATCTGGTCGAAAGCGCTGCTGAGGGTCGCTGTGTGGACGCCGATGCCATTGTCTGTCGTCGTGAGGTTAGTGGCGTCCAGCAGCTCGGTCGCGTAGCCGTCGAGGCTACTGCGCAGAGAGACCGTCAAGGGGCCCTGAGAGAAGCTGCGCTGCTCGGCGAAGGTGATTGCATCCAGATCGAGGTACTGACAGGTAGTCGGCGTCAGCTTGAACTCGAAGTAGTTCATCTTGGGTTGTATGCCGTCTGAGAGCAATGCAGTGAAATCGTTAGTGATGGGGGTAGTCGTTAGGTCAACCACGGGAGCCTGCTGGTACCACCCGTAGCCAGTCATATGGCCGGGAGTATCCCAATCACTCTTGGCCGGTAGGCCGTACAAGGGTGCCCGCGTGATGGAACCCGCGTCGAATCCGCCGCATTGGCTCTTTACTGGAGTTACTGCCTGCAGGCCGTTGTAATCGGCGAAATTGTAGACCGCCATGTCCACCGCGGCGGCCCAGACCAGGGGCAGGGCGACCGTCAGGATTGCCAGGCTTCTTGTGCTGCGCTGCATCGAGAGCCCCCTTGCTCTTCCTGCTGCCAGAGCCCCCACAAGGACGCAGTGCTACGCGTGAACGCGCGACCGCCTATCCTTGAGTTCTTGTCGGAGGGCATCTTTCCTCGGTCCTATTAATAGTCAACCTAACGTCGTTTGTGACGCTGTCAATAGCGCTGGCAGGCAAAAAAACATGGTAATTCCGATGCCAGGGGTGCGCCTGCCTGGAAAGGGCAGGCACGGGAGCGGCTGGGTCATGACGATCCGAGGGATCAGGCCGATCGCTCGGATCCAGCAGGAATCCGCTAAGCGAGGCGTTGCGCCGGGGTGATGGCGCCGCTATGCTTTGGGATGGTTTCCGGGAGGCCGTTTCCCGGGGATTTGGCGTTGGCCATTTGGCAGGGAATCCTCGCGCATGTCAGACAGCGTTGCCAGACCGGCTCCAGACGATGGTGCCCGCGGCCGCGACCTCGGCCGGGTCGACCATCTGCGTCTCCGTGAGCTGCTGGGCCACGGCCCGCTGGGTTCGGTGTATCTGGCCGTGGACAGCGTTGCCGACCGCCTCCTGGCGGTGAAGGTCCTGCCGGCGGCGCTGTCGGGTGAGAGTCCCGAGGCCGACCGTCTGCGTCAGGCGCTGCTGCCGGCGGCGCGTTTCAGCCATCCGCGTCTGGCGGCGCTGCGGCATCTCCACACGGCCTGGGAAGCCGACGACGGGGCTCGGGCGCTGGGTGTGACGAGGGGCCTTCTCCTGTTGCTCAGCGACTACATCGAAGGCCAGGACCTCGCGCGATGGCTTCAGGCCCATGCTGCCGACGCCGGTCGCACGACGGCTCTCATGGGCTGGTTCGCCGAGGCGGCTGAGGCCCTGGACGCGGCGCACGCACACGGGCTGGCCCACGGCGCGCTGTCGCCGGGGAATCTGCGTATCGGCAGCGATGGCCACGCGCATCTGACCGATCTGGCGTCGAGTGCCGAGCTGCGGCGGTCGCTGCGTCATCTCGGTGCGCCGGTGCCGGCCGCGCCCGCCATCGGCGAACCGACGCCGGCGGGCGATGTCCACGACCTGGCACGACTCCTGGCCGGCGCCCTGGCCCCTGTGCCGGCGGCCGGCGCCGAGCGGCTGCCCCTGGCGGCCCTCGACGCCGCTGGCAACGCCGCCCTGGCGGGGGCGCTGTCGGCGGATCCGTCCCGGCGTCCGGGGTCCTGCCGGGCGCTGGTCGAGGCGTGCCGTGCCGGCCTCGTGCCGACCGCGGTAGCAGGGGTCCCCGCCGCGCCCATGGCCGCCCCGACGGCGGACGCTCTTCCGGCGGCCGCTCCACGGCCGGCAACGGCTGCGGGAGCCCGGCCGGCGGTCGTATCCCCGCCGCGGGTGCCGTCTCAGCACCGGCCGACGGTGTCGCGATCGCGCCGGCGCGGGCCGCGGCCGGTCGATGTGGCCCTCGGGGTCGCGGCGGTGCTGCTCCTCTCTCTGGCCGGCCTGTG
>JAAZBY010000589.1 GCA_012513595.1 Chloroflexota bacterium | reverse complement strand
TCGTCATGAACCGCTATCCCTACATCAATGGGCACCTGATGATCGCCCCCTACCAACACGCCGCCTCCCTCGCCGAGCTGAGCGACGCGGCGCGCGACGAGATGATGGCCCTCCTGACCAAGTGCATCGAGGCGCTCGACGCCGCCGAGCAGCCGGACGGCCACAATGTGGGCATGAACCTCGGCCGGGCGGCAGGCGCCGGCATCGCGGACCACCTGCACCTGCACGTCGTTCCACGCTGGGTCGGAGACACCAACTTTATGTCCGTGTTCTGCGAGACGCGCGTGATCTGCGAGGCGCTCGAACAGACCTACGACAAGCTCAAGCCCCACTTTGACCGGTAGGCATCAGCTCGCGCCGTGGCACCGCTTCGCCAAACTAGGCAGGATTTCGCGTTTCTGCTACAATGCGTCAGACTGGCGGTTTAGTGGCGCCTTGCGCTGCCCGCCGGCAGGTTGTGTTTTGTGGTGTTGATGATCCAGCCGCAACGGGAGCGCCCGTGGCGTGTTGGAGGATAGGGTTCCCCGTGCTGAGGCGAAACGTACTGGACAAGGGCTGGGTCGAGCTCGAGGAGCAGATGGGCGGAGACGCCGCGGTCGTTCGCGGCGCGCGGATCTGCTACCAGTCCACCCCCCGCGCCGCAGATGCCGATGAGCGGCTCATCCGCCGGCTGATCTCAGCACAGCCCCGACACAATACTGTGTTTGAGCACGCCGTCTTCCGTCTGGGGGTCAAGTGCCCCCTTTTTGTGGCGCGGCAATGGTTGCGCCACCGTATGGGCACCTTTAACGAGAAGAGCCTGCGCTACTGCGTGGCTGACCGCGAGTACTTTGTCCCCGAGGGAGAGCCGGCCGCGCAGGCCGCCTACGTCGCCCATATGGAGCGCTCCTTTGACCTCTATGAGCAGCTGCTGGCCAGCGGCTGGACGCGCGAACGCGCCCGCGGCGTGATCGGGCTGGCCGCCTACACCGAGTTCATCTGGACGGTCAACGCCTGGTCGCTCATGAACTGGCTGGAGAAGCGCCTGGATAAGGCCGCCCAGTGGGAACACCGCCAATACGCCGAGGCCGTGCTCGACCTCTACACCGAGGCGATGCCGATTACGGCGACGGCCTTCACGAAAGAGGTGTTGCGCCGATGAGGCCGTCTTGGGACGAGTATTTCATGCAGATCGCCCGCGAAGTGGGCACGCGTTCCACCTGCCTGCGGCGCCACGTCAGCGCTGTGATCGTGCGCGACAAGCGCATCCTCTCTACCGGCTACAACGGGGCGCCCCGCGGCGTCGCCCATTGCGAAGAGACGGGCTGCCTGCGAGAGCGCCTGGGCATCCCCTCTGGCCAGCGCCAGGAGATCTGCCGTGGCCTGCACGCCGAACAGAACGCCATCATCCAGGCGGCCCTCCATGGGGTATCCGTCGACGGCGCCACGATCTATGTCACCCATCAGCCCTGTATTACCTGCGCCAAGATGATCATCAACTCGGGCATACTGCGCGTCGTCTGTGCGGATAGCTACCCCGATCCGCTGTCCGCCGGTATGCTCGAGGAGGCCGCGGTGCAGTATGAAAACTGGGCTACAGCGTCGGAACTCGAACGATAGCAGAAGGAGGTACAATGGCTTCTGACGGCAAGGCGGACAGTGCAATCCGCAGGCTGCGCGTTATGCAGGACAAGGCCAAGCAGGGCGGCGGCCAGGCCGCCATCGACCGCCAGCACTCCAAGGGCAAGAAGACGGCCCGCGAGCGCATCGCTCTGCTTCTTGACGAAAACACCTTCCAGGAGATTGGCCGGCTCGCCACGCACCATGCCACCGACTTGGGTATGGCGGACAAGGATCTCCCGGGGGACGGCGTGGTCACCGGCTACGGCACCATCGCCGGGCGCCTCGTCTACGTGTTCGCCCAGGACTTTACCGTCCTCGGGGGCACCCTCGGGCGCGCCCATGCTGACAAGATCCGCAAGATGCAGGACCTGGCGCTAAAGACCGGGTCGCCGATTATCGGTATCAACGACTCGGGCGGCGCCCGCGTTCAGGAGGGTATCTTGGCCCTCGGTGGCTATGGCGAC
>JAAZBY010000588.1 GCA_012513595.1 Chloroflexota bacterium | reverse complement strand
GACGGCGCTGGCCAGGCTGCCCTCGACCATGGTGATGGCCAGCTCCTTGACGTTGCCCTCCAGGCCCGGCTGCTCGGCCACGATGCCCACGCGGGCGGTGGCGTACATGCTGCCGGGGACCTCGACATCGGCCGTAGTGACGAACTTGACCACCTGGCCGGAGCGGGTGCGCACCACCGTGCCGGCTGGGATGTGCACCGGCACGTCGGCCCGGTTGGAAAAGATCACCTGCACCGAGGCGGGCTGATCGGGCACCACGGCGGCACCGGTGGCGTCGGTCTCTCCGCGGCCCTCGATGCTCACCTGGATGTTGCGGGCGGGGACGACGGCCGCGTCATAGTCGATCTCGGTGTAGCGCGGGTCCGCAGTGACGTCGAGGTGGGCGAAGGCGTGCTGCGCCGCGGGGGAGATGCGCACCGTGGCCGCGGGCATGAACAGAGCCGCCGAGCCGACCAGGATAGCCAGCAGCCCGGCCACCACTCCAAGGGCGATCAGGGCGGTGCCCATGCCGATCGGCCGGCTGCGGCGGCCCCAGCGGCCGTCAAGCGGCGTTTCGACGGGCACCAGGCGTGAGCGCTCGGAGTGCTGCCCGCCGAGCGCGGCCGGCAGGGAAAAGTGGGCCGCCAGGCCCGCCTCACGCGCCAGGGCACGCGTCTCCGAATGTTTGGAGACGATATGCAGCTCCACATTGGCGCCCTCGGCCACGCGCCGGAGCAGGCTCAGGTTGACGAGGCTGCGGGCCCAGGCCGCGCGCCAGGGGACCGTCAGCCACACCTGGCTCTCGCTGGCGGCGGCGCGCACCAGCTCGCGCGCGGAGCGGACGCCGTCGCGCCGATCCAGGGATATCACTTGTACGGGACGCAAGGCTCCTCCTATGTGGGCGCTGCTGGGGCGCGCAGGCATGGTCACGGGGTCAGCCTCGCGGGGTGCGCCAGCGGATCGTGTCTACCATGACGCAGTCGAGGCTCTCCTCGCTGGCGTATAGCTGGGCGGCCAGGTGCGCAAGGGAGCGCACGGCCAGATAGTCCGGCCCGTTGGCCCGCGCGGTGAGGTCCAGGACGTTGCGGATGGCGCTGGATTCCAGCGAGGCGACCTCGGGGCAGCGCTCAAAGTGGAGCAGCCCCTCCCAGAAGGGGGTCTCCAACGAGGGGGCGGCCTCCGGCAGGTTGCGGGTCGAGTCAACGACAAAGATGCGGTGCGGGAAGGTGACGCCGCGGCCGGCGGTGCCGATCGCCTCGGCCAGGGTGCGCATCCAGCGCTTGAGCTCCGTCCAGAAGGCACGGGCCAGCTGCAGTTCCACGTCCTGCTGTAGCTTGCCGGCGCGGTAGGCGGCCATGAGCGCCTCGACCTGTTTGCCCTGCACGGCGAGGGCTTGGGCAGCCATGGCGGTGACGTCAGACGCGCCGCTGTGGGCGATCACGGACCACTCCAGGCGGCCGCGGCGCACCAGGCCCACGGTGGTGTGGTCGGCGTCGATGACGATCAGGAGCGAGGCCGCCTCAACCAGCGGTGAGGCATAGGCCGCCTGCAGCGGGACGATCGACTGCAGCTTGAGCCCCAGGCGATCAGAGACCACCTCGAGGGCCCGAATCCACTGCAGCGAGAGAAGGTAAAAGTTGAGCCGCAGCTGCAGCTCGCGCCCGTGGAGGCCCAACGGGTCCAGCACGGTCTGGTCATCGAGGATGATCTCGGCGACGGAGCCAAAGACGAGGTCCTCGCCGGCCTCCTTGGCCGGGGCGCCCATCTCGTCCTGCGCGGTGCGATAGCCGAGGCGGAGGAGGGTGTTCAGGTCCTCGCTGGTGACGCCGGAATCGGCGTCGCGGCGCTCGCGGCGCACGGCGATGGGGTAGCCGCGCATCACCTCGGGGGCCACGCTCATGGTCACCCAGTCAGGCACCAGTTTGCGCCCGCAGAAGCGGACGGTCATGTCCTCGGCCTGGGTGAGGGCCTCGTCGCAGCCGGCCGCCCAGGTATCGACGTCGGGCAGCCCATCGGCGCCCAGGGCGCGGATGGGCGCCGCGGCCACGCCGAGAATCTGGGCGGTGCCGCCGTCCATCTCGATCACGGCCACGCGCACCTGGCCGGGCTCCCACGAGACGATGCTGTGGTGCCGGCTGGTGATGCGCGTGTTGTTGCGCTTTACGCCTAGTCGGAACATGCGGCCCGGTTCTCCCTGGTCGGTAGGTCGGCTCTCATGACTGCAATCGCGAGGCGACGATCTGTCGCACGGCATCGAGGGCCTGGGGCAGGCGCGCGACATCCTTGCCCCCGGCCTGAGCCATGTGGGGGCGCCCGCCGCCGCCGCCGCCCATCTGACGCGCGGCCTCGCCGGCGATCTTGCCGGCGTGCAGGCCCCTGGCCAGCAGGTCCTGGCTGATGGTCACCACCAGGAGGGGCTTGTCGTCGATCACGGCGCCCAGGGCCACCACGGCGGTGCCGAGCCGGTCGCGCAGACGGTCACCCAGGCCGCGCAGGGCATCGACGTCGGGCGCGTCCACCTGGGCGGCCAACAGGCGCGCGTCGGCCACGGTCGTGGCGCTATCCAGCAGCGTGTCGGCGCTGGCCGCGGCGAGCTTGTTCTGCAGGTCAGCGATGGTATGGCGCTGGTCGCGCAGCTCCTCGGCGGCCGAGTTGGCCCGCTCGACCTCCTCGCCCGGCCGGGCGCCGAGGGCCTGGCCGATGGCGGCCAGGTCGGCGAAGCGGCCCTCGACATGGCGGAGCGCGCCGCGCCCCGTGACGGCCTCGATGCGGCGCAGCCCCGAGCCGACGCTCGCCTCGGAGGTGATCAGGCACAGGCCGATCTCACCGGTGGCGTGCAGGTGCGTGCCGCCGCACAGTTCGGCGCTGACGCCCTCGACGCTGACCACGCGCACCCGGTCGCCGTAGCGCTCACCAAAGAGGGCCACGACGCCCTCCTTGAGGGCGGCCTCGTAGGTCGTCTCACGGGTGGCGACGGGATGGTTGGCGCGCACCTCGGCATTGACGATCTCTTGCACCTGGCGGAGCTCCTCCGGCGCCAGAGGCGCGAGATGCGTAAAGTCGAAGCGCAGGCGCTCGGGCGTCACCAAAGAGCCCGACTGGGCCGCGTGCGGCCCCAACACCTGGCGCAGGGCGCGGTGCAGGAGGTGCGTGGCGGTGTGGTTGCGGGCGATATCGAGGCGGCGTTCCTCGTCGAGCGCAGCCGTCACGGCGTCGCCGACGCGCAGCGTCCCCTCGACGAGGCGCCCGCGATGGGCGATCACCTCCGGCAGGGGGCGGAAGGTGTCGAGCACCTCGCAGCAGGAGCCTTCGCCGCGGATGGTGCCGGTGTCGCCGACCTGGCCGCCCGCCTCGGCGTAGAAAGGCGTGCTCTCCAGGACGATCTGGACCTCGTCCCCGGCGACGGCCACCTCGACGGGCTGCCCCTCACGCAGGAGCGCCACCACGCGCGTGGCGGCCTCGCACGTGTCATAGCCGACAAAGGTCGTGGCCGGCAGGCCCAGGTGGCGGTAGGCCTCCTCATCGGTCGCCGCGGCAAAGCGCTGCGCGCCGCGGGCGCGTTCCTTCTGGGCGGCCATGGCGCGGTGGAAGCCGTCCTCGTCCACCGTAAAGCCGAGCTCGGCGGAGGCGTCGCGGGTCATCTCCAGCGGGAAGCCGTAGGTGTCATACAGGCGGAAGGCCTCGTCACCGGGGAGGGTAGACTGCCCCGCGGCCCGCAGCCGGCCGGCCAGGTCATCGAGGCGGGCCAGGCCCACCGAGAGGGTGGCCAGGAAGCGCGTTTCCTCCTGCGTGACGACCTGCCGGATAAAGTCCTGCCGGTCGACGAGCTCGGTGTAGTGGTGGCCCATGGTGTCGATGACGGCCTGGACCGTCTCGGCCAGGAAGGGCCGCTCGATCCCGAGCATCTTGCCAAAGCGGGCCGCCCGGCGCACGATCATGCGCAGGACGTAGGCGCGCCCCTCGTTCCCCGGCATGATGCCGTCGGCGATGAGGAAGGCGATGGAGCGCGAATGGTCGGCGATGACGCGGTAGGGCGTCACGTTGGCGCGCATGGCCTCTTCCGTGTGGCCGGCGACGTCGCGCGCCCGCCGCATGATGGGCAGGAAGACGTCGGTATCATAGTTGTTGTCGGCGCCCTGCAGGACGGAGGTCAGCCGCTCCAGCCCCAAGCCGGTGTCGATGCTCGGGTGGGGCAACGGGGTGACCGTGCCGTCGGCCAGCGTCTCAAACTGCATAAAGACGAGGTTCCAGATCTCGAGCCAGCGCTCGCACTCGTTGGCCGGGGAGCAGTCGTCGCGGCCGCAGGTGCAGTAGGCGACGCCGCGGTCGTACATGATCTCCGAATCGGGGCCGCAGGGGCCCGTGTCACCCATCGACCAAAAGTTGTCCTCAGCGCCGAGGCGGGTCAGGCGCTCGGCGGGCAGGCCGGCGACCTCCTGCCAGAGGGCAAAGGCCTCGTCATCGTCGAGGTAGACGGTGGGGTAGAGGCGGTCCGGGTCCATGCCGAGCTCGACGGTGAGGAACTCCCAGGCGAAGGCGATCGCCTCGCGCTTGAAATAGTCCCCGAAGGAAAAGTTGCCCAGCATCTCAAAGAAGGTGTGATGCCGCGGGGAGGGGCCGACCTGTTCGAGGTCGTTGTGCTTGCCACTGACGCGCAGGCACTTTTGCGCCGTGGTGGCGCGGCGGTAGGGGCGCTCCTCCTGCCCGGTAAAGACGTCCTTGAAGGGCACCATGCCGGCGTTGGTAAAGAGCAGCGTCGGGTCATTGCCCGGCACGAGCGAGGCGCTCTTGACCACGGTATGTCCACGTTCGGCAAAGAAGCGCAGGAACTTGGACCTGACGTCGGCACTGGTGATCATACGGTCAGTCTCCTGATAGGCTGTTTCGACGGCTGATTCTATGCCAGAGAAAGGCGGGTGTCAATCGGTTGGCGGCCCCCGCGGCCCACCTGCCGCGGGGCGCAAGAAAGCAACCCAGGCGCAAAAAGGATACACCGCCCGGCCGGCTGGAGCCGCGCGCGGGATGAAACACGGCACGCAGAGGGCTTCCTCTGCGTGCCGTGGTGTGCTCTCTAAAGGAGGGCAGACCCTACACGCCGCGCACTAAGCGGCCTCGCTCACTTGCTGGCGGGCGACCGAGCGCCGGTTACGGATGTCATCCGCCTCCACCGTCCAGTGCTTGATCTCTGGGGAGGAGGGGATCTCGTACATGACGTCGAGGAGGGTCTCCTCGATGATGGTGCGCAGGCCACGGGCGCCCATCTTGTAGCGCAGCGCCTCACGGGCGGTGGTGCGCAGGGCGTCCGGCGTGAACTCGAGCTCGACGTCGTCGACCGTGAAGAGCTTCTTGTACTGGCGCACCAGGGCGTTCTTGGGCTCGGTCAGGATGCGCACCAGGTCATCCTCGTCGAGCGGGTCCACGCTGACGACCACCGGCAGCCGGCCGACGAACTCCGGGATCAGGCCGAACTGCAGGATGTCCTCCGAGTTGACCTGGCGCAGGAGCGCCGCGGCGTCCTCGTCGGCGGGGAGGTGCTCGCGAGAGCCGCCAAAGCCCATGGCGCCCTTGGTGCGCACGCGCTTGGCGACCTGCTTGTCCAGCCCGTCAAAAGCGCCGCCGCAGACGAAGAGGATGTTCGTGGTGTCGATCTGCAAGAACTCTTGGTGCGGGTGCTTGCGCCCGCCCTGCGGGGGCACGTTGGCGACGGTGCCCTCCAGGAT
The DNA here is from genome assembly GCA_012513595.1 of Chloroflexota bacterium. The sequence continues at coordinate 3,018 of JAAZBY010000588.1, read as the reverse complement.
CTTGAGCAGGGCCTGCTGGACGCCCTCGCCCGAGACGTCCCGGGTGATCGAGGGGTTGCCGCCGCTCTTGCGGGCGGTCTTGTCGATCTCGTCGATATAGACGATGCCGCGCTGGGCCCGCGCGATGTTAAAGTCGGCGGCCTGCAGCAGGCGCAGCAGGATGTTCTCCACGTCCTCGCCGACATATCCCGCCTCGGTCAGGGCGGTGGCATCGGCGATGCAAAAGGGCACGTCGAGCACCCGCGCCAGCGTCTGGGCTAGCAGGGTCTTGCCGCAACCGGTGGGGCCGATCAGGAGGATGTTCGACTTGAGCACCTCGACGTCGTCGTCCTCGAGGCCCACCGCGATGCGCTTGTAGTGGTTATAGACGGCGACGGACAGGACCTTCTTGGCGCGGCTCTGGCCGACCACGTACTGGTCGAGCGCCTCATAGATCTCCTTGGGCGAGGGGACCTCGGACATGGAGATAGGGCGAACCTCGGTGGCTCCGTCGCCGGTGTCCAGAATGCGTCTGCACAGCTCGACGCACGAATCACAGATGAACACCGCCTCGGGGCCCGAGATGAGCCGGCCCACCAGGTGCTCGGGCCGGCCACAGAACGAGCAGTGGGGCTCCGCTGCGTGGGCAGTCATCAGTCCTCCTTGGGCCTCACCATGTCGTCGCTGTAGAGCACCTCGTCGACGAGGCCGTACTTTTTGGCCGTTTCGGCATCCATAAAGAGGTCCCGCTCCGTGTCCGCCTCAATGCGGGCCAGCGGCTGGCCGGTGTGGTGCGACAGGATGTCGTTCAACCGGCGCCGCAGGCGGAGGATCTCCTCGGCCTGGATCTGGATGTCGGTGGCCTGGCCGCGGGCGCCGCCCAGCGGCTGATGCATGTGGATGGTGGCGTTGGGCAAGGCCAGCCGGCGCCCCTTGGTGCCGGCGGCCAGCAGTACGGTGCCGAACGATGCGGTGGAGCCGACCGCGATCGTCTCGATCGGGCAGCGCGACAGGCGCATCGTATCATAGATCGCCAGGCCGGCGTAGATCGCCCCACCCGGCGAGTGGATGTACATGTGAATGTCCCGCTCGGGATCCTCGTGCTCCAGGTACAGGAGCTGGGCCACGATCAGGTTGGCGATGTTGTCATCGACGGGCGTCCCGAGAAAGATGATGCGCTCCTTGAGGAGCAACGAGTAGATGTCGTAGGCGCGCTCGCCGCGCCCGGTCGACTCGATGACCATCGGGATCAATGCTCGTGCGGTGGCGTTCATCTAGCCTCCTTGTGCTCGTCGCGCTGGGGCCCGCTCCCGTGGGAACCGGGCCCGGGCCTAGGCGTCCGGGTCGGCCTCCGGGTCGGCAGCGGGTTCGGCGGTGTCTGTAGCGGCGGGCGCCTCATCGGCCTCGGGCGCTTCCTCATCGGCCTCGGGCGCTTCCTCGGCCGCCTCGGCCGCCTCCTCGGCCGCCTGGGCCGCCTGGGCCGCCGGGGCTGCGGCCTGGGGCTCGCTGCGGCCCGTCAGCACGGCAACCAGGTGCTCGACCGTCTTGCGAGAGAGCAGGTCGTTTTCGAGGGAGGCCATGGCCCCAGAAGCCAGCAGGGCCTGGCGGGCCTCGTCGGCGCGCTCACCGTACTGGGCCAGGATGCGCTCAAACTCGGCGCTCGTCTCGCTCGGGTCAACCTCCAGCCCCTCGGCCAGGGCGAACTCGCTGAGCACGAGGCCGCGCACGAGGCGCTGCTCGGCGCGCGGGCGCATCTCGGAACGCATCTGCTCTTCGGACGTGCGCATGATGCGCAGGTAGTTGGCCCAGTCAAACCCGTAGGACTGCACGCGGGCGCGCTCGCTGCCGATCATCGACTCGATCTCGCGGTCGACGGCGGCGGTGGGGTATTCGACCTTGGAGGCGCCCACGATGGCCTCCAGCGCGGCCTCCGTCTCCCGGTTGCGGCGCGCGGTGTCCATCTCCTCCTGGAGGCGGTCCGTGATGGACTGGCGCAGCGCGTCAAGCGTCTCATGGTCAGAGACGTCCTTGGCGAACTCGTCGTTCACCTCGGGCAGGGTCTTTTCACGGACGGCCTTGACGGTGAACTGGAGGTCGACCGTTTTGCCGGCCAGGGCCTTGTTCTCGTACTCGTCGGGGTACTCGGCAGTCACTTCTGCGCTCTCGCCGACGCGCATGGCCAGCAACTTGTCGACGAGGGAGTAGGGCTCATCCTGCGGGGTCACGTGCAGCTCAAAGGCCTCTTCCTGCAGGACGACGAGGTCGTCCTCGGTAGCGGTCATCTCCAGCACGGCCATGTCGGTGGCCATGATGGGGCGGTCGACCGGCTCGTAGGTAGCGGCCTGCTCGCGCAGCGCCTCGACCTCGGCATCGACCACGTCGTCAGCGACCTTGGCCTCAGGCTCGGGGGTGATGCGCAGGGTCTGGTACTGGCCCAGCTCGACCGTGGGCACCAGGGCGACCTCGATCTTCAGGAGGAGCGGGTCGGTCGAGGCGATCTCCATCTGGCCGGCCTGGAGGGGGCGGATATCGGCCTCGACGACGGCCTGGAGAAAGATCTCCTCGGCGGAGTTGTCGACGGCCTCCTTGAGGATCGTCTCAGCGCCAAAGATGCGCTCCACCATGCTCAGGGGAGCCTTGCCGGGGCGGAACCCGGGGACCGGGCGCACGCGAGAGAAAGTGCTGGCCGCGCGGCGCCTGGCCTTGTTGATCTGCTCCACGTCCGGCTCGATGGACAGGGTAACGACTCTGGTATCGGTGATCTCGGTGGTGACCTTCAAGACTACTTCCTCCGTCGCGCGGGTGGCACGTCGGGCGCCATTATAGCACAAAGCACCGAGGCCCGAAACGCGGCGCGCTCTGCCCCCATACGTGAAAACGCTGGTCCACGGATGGGGCCGTGAACCAGCTTAGGACCAGGAGCGGAAGACGAGATTCGAACTCGCGACCCTCTCCTTGGCAAGGAGATGCTCTACCACTGAGCCACTTCCGCATACGCTGAGCAAGGTGGGGAAGGAGAGACTTGAACTCTCACGGATT